>NZ_LXEN01000037.1 GCF_001654855.1 Proteus myxofaciens ATCC 19692 | reverse complement strand
CCCAATGGACCGTTAATAATCCGGCTATTCGAGCAGGCACAATAATTTTAATTCAAAACGGCAATATGAATTATCCGTATATGGTGGATAGGGTAAATAGCGATACCGAATTAGTGATTTCTCAACCGGCTACTTTTACCGTTAAAAATACTGGTTACAGCATTAACCTCACCGAACCCAATACTTACAGTGATGCCAATAACCGCATGACGGCCATTGCCTCAGATACGACCTATTTTCTGCGCGCAATGGACCAATGGATGATGAATAACGGTGTAGTGACGGTAGAGTTAGCTAATGGGCAAAAAGTCACACTGGATAGCATTAAAAAGATGCAAGGGGATATTGAAAATAGAGCCAGTTTAGTGAGTGCGGAGACCCAACGCTTTAAAGGCCAAGTCACTTCATATGCTGGGATGTACATAGCTATCGATGATACCTTTAAGGATTATTTTGGCGTAATGAAGCCAGAGAGAAATTATCCATTTAGGTTGTACGGGGAAGTTGCCGGTGCTGGACGAGATTATTATTTTCCGCCTAATAAACAAGGTGAGGTAGCATTACAGCAGTTTGATGATTTTAGAAACAAAGATATTAATGATATAGGTTCATATTCTTGGGGGGTAAGTTCGGGACTTTTTACTGCAAGGCAATTATGGGGTGGTAATAGCGAGGTGTTAGGTGGAATTATAAACATCCGTAATTGGAGGGATGCTAGCGGTTATAGCGGTTGTTTTCAGTTATTAAGTATTGGTGAGTATCTATATTATAAAACTGGGAGCGCAAGTGTGGGAAATTTTGGAACTGAAAGGAGAATAATCACTGCTGATAGCACTGGTAAATTAATTGATAGCAATAACCAATCGGAGATACCAAAATTAACACAATTTATTAGGGCTTATGGTGGGGGATTGCTACGTTGGGGGGTTGGTTCTTTTGTTGGTTATAATGGTTCAGATAGTTGGGGTGTTAATACTTTTAATAACGAAACAATGTCAATAACTTTTTCACTATCGGGAGCTTTAACTTCTTATAGGTTATTGAGTGATAGAACAACAACAGTAGACAGTAACGGCTTCATCAAAAAAGCCTCACCCATCATCAATATAAATCCCGACGGCACATATGCCACTAACGATGAATCTGAAGGCGCCACAGTAACGCGAATCTCAGAAGGCGAATACCTTATCGAAGGTGTACTCGGTTTTAATGCTGATGCAGGCTGGGGCGGTGTTGATGGCGGTATTGAAATCCCACTCGATGTTAATAAACAGCCACTGATTTGGGTAGACTCAAAAATTCTTGCCGATGGTTCAATACGAGTGAGAACCTATCACCGTACACATCCTAATGCGCCTAAATTCGCCCGTAATGATATTGAGGGTTACAGCGACGGTGATTTAATTGATATCCCTGATGGTCGCTTTATTTCTGTACGTGTACAGATGCCAGAGCAATCAATCTATAACGTGAAAATGCGTGAAATGGAAGAAGCGCAGAAAGCGGAAGAAGAGCGCAGACAAAAGGAAGAGGAAATGAAAGCGCAATTCGGGTTAGGCGAAAATGACATGTTGCTTTAACTAATCACTCTGTCTTCAAATACTGCACCGAATTAGCATCAGGTAACTTCTTACTTCTCTCACGATAAAACGCTAATCGTTCATTAAAATACTCGCGCAAGTGTGCTGGTTGTTGTCGTTCAATTTCGGACACAACAACTGGCATGTTGAGGCGTTCTTTATATGCGACACCTGAAGCGGCCAAATCGACATTGATTTTGTCTTTTTCTTCTTGAGGTAAGTTTGCGAGGTTCATAGTAGATCCAATTAGTTTTTGGAGAGTATAGCAGGGTGTGGAATTAAAAGCGGGGATGGTGTGACATACTGTGTCGAGATTGTGACACAATATATGTGAAAAGATGATAAAGGAGATAAAAATATACAAAGCTAAAATTTGCTGGCTGGCGTGGATAGTGGCTTTGTGTAATGATTTAACGGTTACTTATTTTTATCAATCACTTGATTCATAATCTAAAGCCGATGTTGCTTCATCTAAAATAAGAATACGTGGATTAGTTAATAATGCTCTAGCAAGTGCAATACGCTGGCGTTGGCCTCCTGATAATTGACTACCTCGTTCTCCAACTTGTGTATTAAAACCTAAAGGTAATTGTTCTATAAATTCAAATGCACCAGCAAGTTTAGCCGCTTCTAATAATTCTTCTTGTGTACAATTAGGCTTTGATAACTGAATATTTTCAGCAATAGTACCGCTAAATAAAAAGCTTTCTTGTAAAACAACACTAATGCTTTGTCGTAAAGATAGGGGATCTGCGATAGCTAAATCCATACCGTCAATATAAACTTGTCCTTGCTGTGGCGTATAAAAACGTTGAATAAGCCGTGTAATGGTGCTTTTCCCTGAACCTGAAGGCCCTGTTATTCCTATAAATTGACCAGCAGAAATAGAAAAAGAAAGTTGCTCAAGAACATCTGGTGTATCTGGTGAATAACGAAATCTAACATTAGAGAAATCTATTTTACCTTGGATATTAGGTACAGTAGCAAGCCCGTTATTTTGTTGCTCTGTAGGTGAATTAAGTATTTCACCGATACGCTGAATTGAAATGGTTGTTTGTTGCAAATCTTGCCATATTTGTGCCAATCGCAAAATAGGCTGAGTGATATGGGCTGCGAACATATTAAAAGCAATAAGCTCTCCCATTGTCATTTTCCCAACCATAATTAAATTCACACCATGCCATAAAATAATGGCTGTTGTAATTTTATGTATAATCGAAATAAGTTGTTGAGCCAATATCGATTTCTTAGCACCTGAAAAACGATTAATAATGTAGTAACTTAATTTATCTTGCCATTTATCGATAACTTGTTGTTCAGTTGCCGTTAATTTTACTGTCTCAATACCATTAATCGCTTCTGTTAATAAGCTGGTATTGTCTGCATTTGATTGATATTCCTGTTTAACCCAATAACGAATAAGTGGCCCTATAATAAGCCAAATAATAAAATAACTTACCAGTGCTGCTATTGTTATCCAAGTTAATAATGTGGAGTAACAAAACATAATCGAAATAAAAATACAAATAAAGATAAGATCAAGTACCATCATAAACGCAGAGCCAGTAAGAAATTGGCGAATATGAGATAGTTCTTGAATCCGCGCGATAATTTGTCCTGATTGTCGCAGATTAAAAAATGAATTTGGTAAACGAATTAAGTGTTGATAAGTTTTTCCTGAGAACTCAGCACTGAGTTTACAAGAAATAAACGTATACAGTTTATCTCTTAATAACACATAAATAGGTTCAGATATGGCTAAAAGAATTAATACAATACCAAGAACATGCAGATTAGAAAGACTTCTTCCAGTCAAAACCTTATCAATGATTTTTTCAAAAACAATCGGATTAACCAGAGCGAAAATCTGAATAACGCAAGATAAAATAAAAACAATAAAAAGTGCTTTTTTTTGACGTAGAATAGAAGGAATAAACCAACGTAAACTAAATTTATGCAGATCTTCTATTTTTTCTTTTTTAATAACTAATAAAATATTAAATATTTTATTATCATCATACGGATAATGTTTTTTTTCTCCACTTAACGGATCTATTAAGATAAATTGATTGTTTCTGTTTTTCAATAAAATATACCAATAATTATCTATTTCTATTAGCATATCACTAACGATATTTTCTTTATTATTGCTATCAAATAAAGAGAACGTACATTTAAAATCTAATAAGTTTGCAACTTCAATTATATTCCATTCAGTAATGCCATTCCCTTCACCTAAAAAATGAATGATATTTTTTTTAGTAAAGTTACCCTTATTTTTTTTAGATAAATAAAGCAGCGCATCAATAATTGATGAGTGATATTGTTCTTGTTTATTTAGTTCCATTGTATTTTTTCCTAGACACTTTTTATTATTTTTCTCTTAGTGCTTTATGGCTGTAAGCTTCTATTGGGCTTAATAAATAATCAATCACTCTACGTTTATCAATAATAACATCAGCAACTAATGACATACCTACGGCTAATTTATATTGTTCATTAGCAATTCCTATAGATTGCTTATCAAGCTCTATAAGTGCAGGATAGACTAAACCTAATTGCTCATGTTCAACGGAATCTTTAGCAATATTGATAACTTTACCTTCAAGCGTGCCATATCTTGTATAGGGAAATGCATCAATTTTTATAATTGCTTTTTGTCCTAGATGAATAAAACCAACATCTTTATTCAAAATATTTACTTGTGCAATATTATGTTTATCATTAGGAATAATAGCCATCACAGCTTGCGACGGTTGTAATACAGCCCCTAGTGTATGTACTGAAATTTGTTGAACTGTACCTGTTACAGGTGCTTTAACTATTTTTAATTGCTGGCGCTTTTGTGCGTGGTTTAAATTTTGCTGATAAATTAATACTTCACTCTCATATTGTTTATATTTATCGTGCCATTCTAATGCCTTTTGTTTCTCTAATTTGTCTATATTCTCATTGAGTTGTTTTCCTTGACTGACAAGAACTAAATATTCAGATGTTTTAATTTTTAATTGCCTAGCGATCTCTAACAGTTCTTTTTCACTTTCTAAAAAATCCATTTTACTTAATACTTTTTTATCATAAAGTGATTTTTTTATATTAAAACGTTTTTCAGTATTCTTTTTTAGTGTTGATATAGAAGTAATATCATATTTTATCATTAATTGATTTTTATGGTTTATATCTATTTCATTATTAATCTGATTAACTGTTGCTTCGAACTCTTCTTTTTCTTTTTTATAACTAATTAAAATAGATTTTTTATCGTCATCATTTAAATTATTAAAATGATAAATTGATGTCGGAGAGTGTTTTTCGCTTAAGGCTTGGTAGCGTATTTTTAATAGTAATAAATTATCTATTTTATTTTTTAAACCACTAATTTCTTCTTCTATTCCTAATATATCAAGTGTCAATAAGGGATCCCCTTTAGAAACATGTTGTCCTTCTTCTACATGAATAGCCGCTAAACGACTATGTTCATAAATTTGAATAAGTTGTGAATGTCCAGAAACAATCAATTTACCCGTCGCGGGTGCCTGTACATCAAGCTTCCCTAAATAGGCCCATATAATAAATGCAATAACACCTAAAGAAAGCGTCATCACAATGTAAAAAACATAAGGTGAATAAGGTTTTTCAATAATGGCAATATGATTTGGATAAAAATCATATTGAGTTATTTTATTTTTAAATAAACGACTTAATATTAGTTTGAATTTCATGATTAGCTATCCTGCTGAATTTTCCAGAGTTTTTGATAATATCCTTGTGAATTTATTAATTCGTCATGTTTCCCTTCTTCTATGATATTTCCTTTTTCAAGTACAATTATTCGATGACAATTTTTTATTGTTGATAATCGGTGGGCAATAATGATTACCGTTTTATTTTTTGCAATAATGGGAAGGTTATTTTGAATAATTGCTTGAGATTCATCATCTAATGCACTAGTGGCTTCATCAAAAATTAATATTTTAGGATTAGATAATAATGTTCTTGCTATTGCGATACGTTGTCGTTGTCCACCTGATAATGAACTTCCTCCCTCTGCAATAATCGTATCGTAACCTAACGGAAGTTTTAAAATAAACTCATGAGCACCTGTAAGCTTTGCTACATAGATAACGTCTTCTAATGAAGCAAACGGAGCAGTTAATCGAATATTATCAAATACACTTAAATTAAAGAGAAAATTTTCTTGTGAAACAAAACCAATTTGTTGGCGTAATTCTATAGGCGAAAATTGTAAAATAGGAATACCATCTAAAGTGATATTACCTGCATTAGCATGATAAAGTTTAGGTATTAGTCGGGCTAATGTACTTTTTCCTGAGCCTGATGCACCGACAATGCCAATAACTTCTTCTTTTTTTATATGGAGAGAAATATTATTTAAAATTGGTGGCATATCTTCTTTATAATAAAAGCTGACATGTTGAAAATTTACTTCACCTTTTAATTCTATTTTTAAATTACTATTTTCTTGTTCTTTAGGTAAATTAAGAATATCTTGCAAGTTAAAGACGGCTGTTTTAGCTCTTATATATTTTCCCCAGGTATCAATGGCTGTTCCTAATGGCTGAAGAGAATGATTAAGTAACATATTAAAAGCAATCAATTGGCCTATTGTGATCGATAATGAAATAACTTCATAAGCGCCAATCCATAAAATAGTAGCAATAGTGACTTTCTGCAAAAATGACACAACATAGTGAGAGAAGTTATCAATATTTTGTAATTTCAAATTATTATTTGTTAATTGATGAATTTGATTATTCCATTGCTGTGTAAATCTAGGCTCAAGAGAAAGACTTTTTATGGTTTCAATGCCACCTAAGCTTTCCGTTAAAAATGCTGTATTTACCGCTGATTCTTGAAAAAGTTGTTGAACGGCATGCTCTATTTTGGGAGATAGTAATTTTGCGAAAATAAAATAAATAGGAATAGTTGCTAGAAATATTAGTGTTAGTTTTAAAGATAGAAATGCCATTACAGCAATAAAAACAAAAATGAAAGAAAAATCAACAATAAACATTAATAACGTTTTTGTAATAAATTCTCTAATAATATCTAATTCTCTTACCCTAGAAACAATCGCACCTGTTTGTCGTGCTTTAAAATAGTGGATGGGAAGTTTAAAAAGATGCTGAGTTAATTTTAAACTTAATAGCATATCTATTTTATTCGCAGTATGCTGATAAATATATTCTCTACCGCCTTTTATTAAGCCTTCTGTTATTGCAACAAAAACTAGCCCTATGGTTAGAACATCTAATGTTGATAAAGTATTATGCACAAGAACTTTATCCATAATAACTTGCATAACTAATGGAGAAAATAGTGCTAATATTTGAAGTATTAATGTATAAAAAAGGATACTTTGAAAGATTGATTTGTATTTTTTAAAGACAGTAAAAAACCAACTTATATCAAAATAATGATGCTCTTTGAATGAAAGAGTATAGTATTTATCAGTAAGATTATTTAAAAAATCAGATGTATTGATTAATTCTGTTTTTTTATTTTTTATATTTAAAACAAGATATTCATTTTCATTGTTTTTTAATAAAATAAAAGTATTTTTATCTCTATCTGAAAAAATAATAGGTTGAGTTAATTTTTTTTTAAATATATTTTTTGCCTTTTTTGTTTTTAGTTTGAAATGGTAGGCTTTTTCTAATGATTTTATACTCTTTTCC
>NZ_LXEN01000036.1 GCF_001654855.1 Proteus myxofaciens ATCC 19692 | reverse complement strand
GGACGAATTGAACATATTGGTCAGCGGCATTGTTATCCATTAGCGTTGCAAAAAGCAGAGCAAATTATTGGGCATCGTGTAGCCTTAGTGGGTAACGCCTCTCAAACATTACATCCTATTGCAGGTCAAGGGTTTAATCTTGGTCTACGAGATGTGATGACATTAGCGAATACGTTAACTAAAGCGATTAACTCAGAGGCTGATATTGGCAGTTATCATATTCTTTCTCAATATCAGCAACTACGCCAAGAAGATAGAGAAAACACCATTACCATCACTGATGGATTAGTTAGTGTTTTTGCTAATCGTTGTGCTCCTTTAGTCGTTTCTCGTAATTTAGGGTTAATGGCGATGGAACTTTTCCCTGCAATGCGTGATAAATTAGCGTACCAAACCTTAGGTTGGATAAACTGAGTATAATCGCTTTTTAGGATACTTTTATTATGAAATCATTTGATGTTGTTATTGCTGGTGGTGGCATGGTGGGGCTTGCAATGGCCTGCGGATTACACGGCTGTGGATTACGTATTGCGATAATTGAAAATCACCCAGTTACTGAACATTACCATCCACAAGATGATTTTGCATTACGGGTATCAGCCATTAATACGGCAAGTGAGTTATTACTCAAAAAATTAGGTGTATGGGAAAATTTAACAGCATTACGCACAACACCTTATCAAGGTATGGAAGTGTGGGATCAAGATAGTTTTGGTCGAATTGAGTTTTCAGCTCAAAAAGAAGGTTTTTCTCACCTAGGTTCTATTATTGAAAATAATCTTATTCGCGAAGTACTTTGGCAAAAATGCGAAAGCCATAGTGATATTACATTCTATTCTTCAACTCAAATAGAGCGTGTAGCTTGGGGTGAAAATGATGCTTTTATCACGCTTAATGATGGCGAAATGCTCACAGCAAGGCTTGTGATAGGCGCTGATGGTGCAAATTCTTGGTTGCGCCGTCATGCTGATATACCATTGACATTCTGGGATTATGAACATCATGCTTTAGTGGCGACAATTCGCACTGAGCAACCTCATGAAAATGTTGCTCGACAGATTTTCCATGGTGACGGTATTTTAGCATTTCTTCCACTTTCTGAACCGCATACATGCTCTATTGTTTGGTCTTTGCCAGGTGCTCTTGCTCAAGAATATAAAAATCTCGATAAAACACAATTTGAGCGTACTTTAGGAGCGACCTTTAATATGCGTTTGGGATTATGTGAGCTAATGAGTGAACGCATGACAATACCGCTGACAGGCCGTTATGCACGCCAATTTGCAGCTCCGCGATTAGCGCTATTAGGTGATGCTGCTCATACTATTCATCCTTTAGCAGGGCAAGGTGTAAACCTTGGTTTTATGGATGTTGCTGAGCTTATTGGTGAAATCAGACGCTTAAAAGCAGAAGGCAAAGACTTTGGTGAATACCTCTATCTTCGCCGTTTTGAACGCCGTCGTAAACATGCTGCCGCGATTATGCTTGCAAGTATGCAAGGGTTTCGTGAGCTATTTTCTGGTAATAATCCCGTTAAGAAATTAGTACGTGATATCGGGCTTTCATTAGCGGATAACTTACCTGGTATTAAACCTAAATTGCTTGAGCAGGCAATGGGGCTTTCTGATTTGCCTGAGTGGTTAAGTGATAGGCAGCGGTTTTCAGCTGAAAAAATCTAATTAATACCTTATTTCACATTACTTTTATTTATGACAGACTGAAATAATAGAACTAAAAAAATCTATTTTTTCAGTCTATTCTTTGCTCTAACTCCCTTTTTTCAGTAATAGTTCACTAAAAATGAGTGCTGATACGCATAATCGTAATCATTCATTCCGCATACTTATATCTGTCATTTATGATTGAAAGAGGCAATACCCTATTTTAACTTATGGTTTATTTGTCTTCACAATGCTAAGTTCAAAGAGAAGGTATCGTTTGCGCTATACGTTTATTGCTCGTAATAGTTAATGCTATGTTTAAACGCTATATTTAAAAAGAGTGTTAAACATAAATGTAAATTGAAATTTAATGCGTTGATTTCTCATTTAATTTCAAATTGATATTTTATACGTTTTAACATATTGCGTTCTCTGGATAATCTAAAGATAAGTAGAAAGAGGGAAGAATGGCAAAACAGACTCCATTATATGATGAGCATGTCGCATGTGGCGCTCGTATGGTCGATTTTCATGGTTGGATGATGCCGTTGCATTATGGCTCTCAAATAGATGAACATCATATCGTTCGCCGTGATGCTGGAATGTTTGATGTTTCTCATATGACTATTGTTGACTTACATGGCTCACAAGTTCGTGACTTTTTGCGTTACTTACTTGCCAATGATGTTGCTAAACTCACCGAAAAAGGTAAGGCACTTTACACGGGGATGCTAAACGCATCAGGCGGTGTGATTGATGATCTTATCGTTTATTACTTTGATGATAATTTCTATCGCCTTGTTGTTAACTCGGCAACACGTGAAAAAGATCTGGCATGGATAATTGAGCATTCAAAAGATTATGTTGTTGATATTCAAGAACGAGATGATTTAGCTTTAATTGCCGTTCAAGGTCCTAATGCACAAGAAAAAGTACAACAACTCCTAACGGAGTCCCAGCGTCAAATCGTCTCTGCAATGAAGCCATTTTATGGCGTACAGATTGATTCTCTTTTTATAGCAACAACGGGCTATACTGGTGAAGCTGGGTATGAAATAGCGATGCCAAAAGAACAAGCTGTTGATTATTGGAAAAAATTATTAGCTGTGGGAGTAAAACCTGCGGGATTAGGCGCAAGAGATACACTGAGATTAGAAGCAGGTATGAATCTCTATAGTCAAGAAATGGATGAAACAATTAATCCTCTTGAAGCAAATATGGGCTGGACCATTGCATGGTCACCAGAAGATCGTCAATTTATAGGCCGTGAAGCACTAGAAAAATTACGCGCAACAGGCACAAATAAACTTGTTGGTTTAGTTATGCGAGAAAAAGGCGTATTGCGTGCAGATAGCGCAGTCCGTTTTACTGATGAAAATGGTGAAGTTCAAGAAGGTGTGATAACCAGTGGTACTTTTTCACCAACATTAGGTTTTAGTATTGCATTAGCAAGGGTACCAACAGGTATTAAAGATAGCGCAATTGTATTAATGCGTAATCGTGAAATACCAGTCGAAGTAGTCAAACCGGGTTTTGTTAGATTAGGTAAAGCATTGGTATAACACGCATAATTATTTTAAATGGAGAGTATGGTCAATGAGTCAGTTACCAAGTGAATTAAAATACGCAAAATCGCATGAGTGGATCCGTTCTGAAGGCAATGGTGAATATACGGTTGGGATCACTGAACATGCGCAAGAACTATTAGGTGATATGGTCTTTGTTGATTTACCCGAAGTCGGTAGAGAAGTAGACGCAGGTGAAGATTGTGCAGTGACTGAGTCAGTTAAAGCCGCTTCTGATATCTATGCGCCTATTTCAGGTGAAATAATTGCTGTTAATGAAGAGCTAGATAGCTCTCCTGAATTGGTTAATAGCGCACCTTATGCTGAGGGTTGGTTATTTAGAATTAAAGCTAATAATGAGAGTGAATTAAATCAATTACTCGATGCTGAAGGTTATCAAGAGCTAGTTGATAACGAAGAATAAAATAAGCGCCCCGTTATTAACTATCGGGGCGTTTTTATTTATTGCTAATCCATAATCCATTTTTATAGTGAATTCAGGAAATTAATTGCAATGACACAGACTTTACAGCAGTTAGAACACCGTGATGAATTTATTCGTCGCCATATCGGTTCATCACCAGAACAGATTAAAGAGATGCTTAGTACTGTTGGCGTCTCCTCATTGGCTGAATTAACAAAAAAAATTGTCCCTGATAATATTCAATTAGAGACACCTCCTGATGTTGGCTATGGCGCAACAGAACAAGAAGCATTAGCAGAACTCAAAGCTATCGCTAGTCAAAATAAATGCTTTGCTTCTTATATCGGTATGGGATATGTCCCTTGTGTATTACCACCTGTTATTTTACGTAATTTATTAGAAAATCCAGGTTGGTACACCGCTTACACGCCATATCAGCCAGAAGTCTCCCAAGGGCGCCTTGAGTCACTATTGAATTTTCAGCAAGTCACCATTGATTATACGGGCATGGATTTAGCGTCAGCGTCATTATTGGATGAAGCAACAGCTGCGGCAGAAGCAATGGCAATGTCAAAGCGTGTGAGTAAATTAAAAAATGCAGACCGTTTCTTTGTGGCTGATGATATTCATCCTCAAACGTTAGATGTCGTAAAAACACGAGCTGAGACATTTGGTTTTGATGTTGTTGTTGATAAAGCCGAAAAAGCATTAGAACTTGAAGGTATTTTTGGTGTGCTCTTACAGCAAGTCGGCACAACAGGTGAAGTGCATGACTACAGCCAATTATTAGCGCAATTAAAAGACCGCAAAATTATCACAAGCGTTGCGGCTGATTTAATGGCGCTGGTGGTGTTAACGGCGCCTGGTCATCAAGGTGCTGATATCATCTTAGGCTCAGCACAACGTTTTGGCGTACCTATGGGATATGGTGGACCACACGCCGCATTCTTTGCTTGTCGTGATGAATATAAGCGTGCAATGCCAGGTCGTATAATTGGTGTTTCTCGTGATGCCGCAGGAAATCGTGCATTACGTATGGCAATGCAAACGCGAGAACAACATATTCGTCGTGAAAAAGCGAACTCTAATATTTGTACATCACAAGTTTTACTCGCGAATATTGCCGCTATGTATGCGGTTTATCATGGACCTGAAGGCTTAAGAACTATTGCTCAGCGCATTCATCGCTTAACCGATATTTTAGCGCTCGGTTTACAACAAAATGGCATGACATTACGTCACAAAACATGGTTTGATACATTAACTATCGAAACTACTGATAAGTCAGCTATTTTACAACGAGCAAAAGATGCTGAGCTTAACTTGCGTACTGACCTTGTCGGTGCTGTTGGCGTGACATTAAGTGAAAAAACAACGCGCAATGATATTCTGATACTTATCGAAGTTATTAGCGGTAAAGCATTATCTGGCAATATTGATGAGTTAGATAAGCAGGTTGCAACAACTTCAATGTCAATTCCAGTCTCAATGCAACGTAATGACAAAGTACTAACGCACGAAAATTTCCATTCTTATCACAGTGAAACGGAAATGATGCGTTATATGCATCGGTTAGAAAATAAAGATTTAGCGCTGAATCAAGCCATGATCCCACTGGGTTCATGCACGATGAAATTAAATGCAGCTGCTGAAATGCTTCCTATTACGTGGCCTGAATTTACACAATTACATCCATTTTGCCCTCCTTATCAAGCAAAAGGCTTCCAGATAATGGTTGAACAACTCTCAAGCTGGTTGGCAACCTTAACGGGGTATGATGCTGTGTGTATGCAACCAAACTCAGGTGCACAAGGTGAATATGCGGGATTACTCGCTATTCGTCGTTATCATCAAAGCCGTGGTGAAGGTGCACGTCATATTTGTTTGATTCCAAGCTCAGCACATGGTACCAACCCTGCTTCAGCACATATGGCGGGTATGACAGTGGTTGTTGTAGGGTGTGATGACAATGGAAACATTGATATTGCCGATTTAAAAGCGAAAGCGAAAAAGCATCAAGATGAACTTTCTTGTGTGATGGTGACCTATCCTTCAACTCACGGTGTTTATGAAGAGGGTATTCGTGAAGTTTGCGACATTATTCATCAATATGGTGGACAAGTTTATCTTGATGGCGCGAATATGAATGCACAAGTAGGTATCACGACACCCGGTTTTATTGGATCTGATGTTTCCCACTTGAATCTACACAAAACATTCTGTATTCCTCATGGCGGCGGTGGTCCTGGTATGGGACCTATTGGTGTTAAATCACATTTAGCACCTTTTGTACCAGGTCATAGCGTTGTTGAAATGGAACATGTTACTAAACAAGGCGCAGTCAGTGCCGCTCAGTTTGGTAGTGCATCAATTTTGCCAATTAGCTGGATGTATATTCGCATGATGGGCTCACAAGGACTGAAAAAAGCTAGCCAAGTGGCAATTTTAAATGCTAACTATATTGCTCAACGCTTGAAGAATGACTATGACATTCTTTATTCAGGTGCTGATGGCTTGGTTGCTCATGAATGTATTATTGATATTCGTCCTTTAAAAGCGAATTATGGCATCAGTGAAATGGATGTTGCTAAGCGTCTTATCGATTATGGTTTCCATGCACCAACGATGTCATTCCCTGTAGCAGGAACCTTGATGATTGAGCCAACAGAATCAGAAAGTAAAGTAGAAATAGACCGCTTTATTGAAGCGTTACTTTCTATTCGTGCTGAAATTACGCAAGTTGATAAAGGAACTTGGCCTCTTGATGATAATCCACTGGTCAATGCTCCTCACACGCAATATGAATTAGTGCAAGAATGGTTACACAGTTATAGCCGTGAATGCGCAGTATTTCCTAGTGAAGCAACGAAACGTAATAAATATTGGCCTACCGTAAAACGTCTTGATGATGTTTATGGTGACCGTAATTTACATTGTTCATGTGCACCAATTAGTGACTATGAATAATTGATAGCTTAATATCTCAAAATAAAAACCGATGATTAATGTCATCGGTTTTTTTATTTTTTCTATAAAGACTATTTTAGCCAGCCTTTTTTCTGCGCTTCTAGCAATTGGGCATAAAGGTATTGCCAAAACTCAGGCCACTGTTTTTCAATAAACAGATTACGTTCTATAACTTGTTCTAAGCGAATATTATTTTCAACCCAGCTTTGCCCTTCATTATGTAGGTTCATTAGCATTGGCATTGCGCGATCGAGAATATTAGCAAATTGTGATTCAGCCGTTTTCGCTTCATCATATTCTTGCCATAAGTTAAGAAAATATTCATGTTGAGGTGACGGGAGTAAACCGAAAATACGTTTAGCTGCAAGTTTCTCTTGTTCAGCAACAGCTTTACGTGCTGCAATATCATAAACCATGACATCACCTGCATCTATTTCCACAACATCATGGACTAGGGCTAATTGAATAGCATGACCAATATCGATATCACCTGCATAAGGCTGAAAACTCATAGCTGCAATAGCAAAATGCCAGCTATGTTCAGCCGAGTTTTCACGGCGACTATTATCTAGCACATTATTTTTACGATAAATACGCTTTAATTTATCTAACTCAATAATAAATTTAATTGTGTCTGAATAGGGACCAAAAGCCCCAGTTGGTAATTGTGTCATAATAATCCGTCAGATTAATGAATTATTCTTCTTCTAAAGAATAAGGAAGTGGTTTTATTGATAAGCGGCTTGCACTATCACCTTGGATACGAAAAACACTGTCAGCCTCCATATCTTTATTCATCACAACTTCTGCAAGTAACGTATTATCAGACATGCGAACCGCTGTTAATACAGTCCCTGTTTTACGCCATTTATCTTCACCTAATTGCCATTCAATACTACCGCCAATTTCAGGTAGTGTTTCACCACCACCCGCGAGTAAATACATTGCACGCTTATTAGCACCTCTAAATTTCGCACGAGAAACCATTTCTTGACCGGTATAACAGCCTTTTTTAAAGCAGATACTAAGAGGCAAAGCTTGTAAATTAGTTGCTTGAGGTAAGAATTGTTCGATATTTGGTGTATCGATAATTGGATAACCTGCTTCAATCTCTAGTGATAACCATTGCTCACTATCATTTATTTGAGCATTCAGCGTAGTAGCTAAATGTTTGGCTGTATCTTCATCTGTAATAATTAAAAAACGTTCTGTCGGTAAAGGTAGTTGAAGAATAGATGTATTTTCGTGATGAATAACTTCATTAGCTTTACGGGGTATTTCAGGAAAATAGTCTGCTAATGCTTGTGCAGCACCTTGACCAGCAAGACCGAGTAGTACGGTATTCGTTTTTTCTGTAAAGGTCACTTTAGAAAATACAGCGTATTTTTTTATTTCAGCGAGTTGTTTTTCAGCAACATTTTTACGCAATATATAAGCAAAGCCATCAGTTTGATGAAAAATGCGTAATGTACTCCACATTTTTCCTTTCGCTTCACAATGTGCAGCTAACGTATGTTCATTTCTTGGTAATGCATTAATGTCTGCCGTTAGTTGACCTTGTAGATATTTTTCACTATCAGCCCCTATTACGGTTATTAGTGACCATTCATCTAAAGAAATCAGTGTTAACGGTAGATTGATTGCAGCATGTGGGCGTTTAGCCTGAATAGAATTTTGAGTCATGACATCACCAGCCATTTAATTAATCAGAGACATAGTTCATGGTAAAAGAGTCACAAGACAATGCAAGTTATTATTATTTATAGCGCACAGAAAAGAATATTGTTAAATCACAAATGATTTTGAGTTCAATAGTTTGCTGATGAGAGGAAAGAGGCAAACTGTGATCATTTTGATGTTAAATTTTTTTTGATAAGACTATCATCATAGATAGGTGGAAATAGCGTTATTTCTTTGAATTGAACATATAAAGAGCAAAGTATGACTATCGATATTGAAAATAAAGCACGAATTAATTGGGCATGCCGTCGTGGAATGCGTGAACTTGATATCTCTATCATGCCTTTTTTTGAAAACGAATACGATACGTTATCTGATGATGATAAAGCGCTGTTTGTACGCTTACTTGAATGTCCAGACCCTGATCTTTTTAATTGGTTAATGAACCATGGTCGTCCTGAAGATGATTCAATGTATTATATGGTTAAGTTAATCCAAGAAAGAAATAAACTTAGAATGGCTGATATTGTTGGTAAATACTGATTACTAATAATAAGTAAAATGAATATTTTATTGAAAATGCCTTTATAAAAGCCTTATAAAGGCATTTATATATAATATGATGAAATATTATTAATATATAAATAACTTAAATAAATATATTTGAGAATAAAAAGTTTTAACATTTCTTTATTCTTTTATATCCACGACTATTTCAATGAAACAAGCTTGTTTTGTTATCATCAATTTGCGGTAAATTCCTAAAAAATATATCTAAATACACTTTTATTTTATTTTTTCTTATGAAAATTCAATAATTTATTTATACTTCAATACATTAGTTAAGTATAAGTAACTAGAATTAGTGTGCTAATAAAGTGGTAATAAAAGAGGAATCAGCTAATATCATCGCTATTGTTTATGAACTATTCTTCTAAAATAGATTAACAGAGAGAATAAAATTGTATGTTATAGTTTCCTCTTATCACATATCAAAACACATTTTATGAACGTGTTATTCTTAATAGAGTTTCATTTATCAGTTAATGACTAAAGCAGGAGTTAATATAACTCGTGATTTTATGGAAAACGCACTTAACCGTTTCTTGGTTTACACAGCTATTCTCAACCCTTTTTTATGTGACTTTTGAAATAGCCTTGCTCCTGTTTCCTTGGTCGCCTAATTTTATCTATATATGGGTACCTTCCCTTTTTTTACTTATTATTGGCTGGTATTTTTCACAGCGAAATATCAATAGAATTAAAGGCGATTTAATTCTACTTAATGATAATCGTGTTCAATGGAAGTTACATGAATGGCGTTTAGCTAAGCGTCCTTGGATTAGCCGATTTGGCGCAAGATTAACGCTCGAGTCTGCTTTAAACAATAAGCAAATAACATTATGGGTTGCTTTTGATAGTATGGCAGAAAATGATTGGCGTAATTTCTCACAACTTTTGATGCAATACCCAGATATTTAATTCTGGGTATTTTATTTTATGCTGTGTTTGATGGTGTTTTATTAAAGGTGATGTGAGATTTTATTTGAAATAGGCTGTTGAGATTAACGATAGTGATCAATAAATTTTAACAAGAAACAACGTTCTTTATTGTCGTCATTGTCGTCATATCTATAAGTTTTCTTCTATTTCGCGTAAAATTTGCATACACCATTGTGATAAACGCTCATCAGTTTCTTCAAATTGGTTTACGTCATCTAAGGCAAGACCGACAAAGTGTTTACCATCATCTGATAATGGTTTAGGACTAATAAACTCATAACCTTCAGTTGGCCAAAACCCGATAAATTTAACACCACTTGGTAGCAAATGATGATAGAGCATACCTAATGCATCAAGAAACCATTCACTGTAATCCACCTGATCGCCCATACCATACATAGCTATCAGCTTATTTTT
>NZ_LXEN01000035.1 GCF_001654855.1 Proteus myxofaciens ATCC 19692 | reverse complement strand
GCTTGATTTACAATCTTTTCTCGCAACACGTCTTGATGAAGGGTATAAAGCCAGTAGTGCTGCTCGTTTATTAAGTACTATGCGTCGATTATTTCAATATCTTTATCGTGATAAACAACGTTCAGATGATCCAAGCGCATTGCTTTCAACACCAAAAATACCTAAGCGATTGCCCAAAGATTTAAGTGAACAACAAGTTGATAATCTACTCAATGCACCTTGTATTGACGAACCTATAGAACTACGTGATAAAGCCATGCTTGAAGTCCTTTATGCTTGCGGACTTCGTGTTTCTGAATTAGTCGGGTTATCATTACCTGACTTAAGTTTACGTCAGGGTGTGATAAGAGTAACTGGTAAAGGTGATAAAGAACGATTAGTGCCTTTAGGTGAAGAAGCGGTTTACTGGCTAGAAAATTACCTACAATATGGAAGGCCTCTCCTTATGCAAGGAAAAACAGATGACATCGTTTTCCCAAGCTTGAGAGGACAAAAAATGACGCGCCAAACGTTTTGGCATCGTATAAAGCATTATGCTGTGATAGCAGGAATAGATACCGAAAAGTTATCACCCCATGTATTACGTCATGCTTTCGCGACACATCTTTTAAATCATGGAGCAGACTTGCGTGTTGTACAGATGTTATTGGGACACAGTGACCTCTCTACAACACAGATTTATACCCATGTTGCTACAGAACGCTTAAAAACGCTCCATCAGCAGCACCATCCAAGGGGATAGCCTCTTATAGTGGGCTTATAATAGGAATTTATAATGAAAAAGAAAATGCTATGGTTGCCTATGTTATTGAGTATAGCGTCAATGCCTGCGCTTGCTGATAACAACTTAATTGAAGCGCAACTGGCTAAAATGCAAATTAAAGCGGAAAGCATTCAACCTACACCCATTGTAGGATTAAATGCCGTGCTTTCTGAAAAGGGCATCTTCTATATTACTGATGATGGTAAATATCTCACCGCAGGCCCTATTTATAATATTAATGGGGATGAGCCTGTCAGTATTGCCAATAAAGTTATAATGAAGAAAATAGACTCATTAAAAAATGAAATGATAGTCTACAAAGCGCCGAATGAACGCCATGTCATTACTGTGTTCACCGATATCAGTTGTCCTTATTGCCAGAAATTTCATAAAGAAGTCCCCGAATTAAATAAAAATGGCATTACCGTTCGTTATTTAGCATTTCCTCGTAATGGGATAACGAATAATGTGGTGAGTAAAGAAATGAACGCAGTTTGGTGTAGTGGTTTCCCTAATAAATCGCTTGATAGTGCATTTAAAGGGGACAACATCATCGCAATTGATGAGTGTAAAAAAATTAATATTAATGAGCACTTTAAAGTTGGCACAATGATGGGAATTAAAGGCACACCGGCTATTGTATTACCTAATGCAACAATTTATGGGGGATATATTTCCGCCAATAACTTAGTTGAATTACTTGATAAAAAAGAGAAGTAATAACGTTTTATGGTCACTATTGAACCGACATTGCGTCGTCGTATAGCTCTGTCAACGCAACTTCCTGACAGCCTCGATCCTTTATTACGTCAGCTCTATGCTAATCGAGGCATTACATCAGAAGAACAACTTGAGCGTTCGTTGAGAGGATTGCTACATTATAATCAACTTACTGGTATTGAGAATGCTATTGCATTACTGATTGATGCTCTTAATAAACAGTCACGTATTGTTATCGTCGGCGATTTTGACGCTGATGGTGCAACAAGCACAGCATTAGCCATAAAAATATTACGACAAATGGGATTTCAGCACGTCAATTATCATATTCCCAATCGTTTTGATGATGGGTATGGTTTAAGCCCACAAGTTGTTGATGATGTGGCTAAAAAAGGTGTTGATCTGATTATTACTGTGGATAACGGTATTTCTTCTTTTGAAGGTGTCAGCCTTGCCCATGAATATGGCATTAAAGTCCTGGTTACAGACCACCATTTACCAGGTCAATCATTACCTGACGCTGATGCAATAATTAATCCGAATTTAGCCGATTGCGCTTTTTTATCGAAATCATTAGCGGGTGTTGGTGTTACGTTTTATTTAATGACGGCGTTAAGAGCAGAGTTAGAAAAACAAGGTTTTTTTGAAAAACATAATATCACACGTCCTAATATGGCAGATTTTCTTGATTTAGTTGCATTAGGTACTGTTGCTGATGTTGTACCATTAGATGAAAATAACCGTATTTTGGTTTATGAAGGCTTACGCCGAATAAAAGCAGGGCGTTGTTGTGCTGGGATTAAAGCATTAACAGAAGTTTCTCGAAAAGAACTTTCTCAATTAGTCAGTAGTGACTTAGGCTTTTCTTTAGGACCTCGATTAAATGCGGCAGGCCGGCTTGATGATATGTCAGTAGGTGTTGCATTACTACTCACAGATGATATTGGTTTAGCGCGCCAAATTGCAAATGAGCTTGATGGGCTTAATCAAACTCGACGTGAAATTGAAGCTGGAATGCAAGAAGAAGCCTCAACTATTTTTCGTAAATTTATGGGAAATCAACATGATTTACCTAATGGACTAGCGATTTATCATCCTGAGTGGCATCAAGGTGTTGTAGGTATTCTAGCTTCTCGTATTAAAGAAAAGCTTCATCGCCCTGTAATTGCTTTTGCGCCTTGTGGTGATGGTTTATTGAAGGGCTCAGGTCGCTCTATTAGTGGTGTTCATCTACGTGATGCTTTAGAACGACTGAATACATTAAACCCTGATTTAATGCTTAAATTTGGTGGCCATGCTATGGCAGCTGGCCTTTCACTTGAAGAAGAAAAATTTCCACTCTTTCAACAGCATTTTTCTTCTTTAATGAGTGAGTTAGTATCAAAAGACCAATTACAAGGTATCATTTTTTCTGATGGTGAGTTGTTAGAAAACCAACTTTCATTGCCTATTGCTGAAATGTTAAGGGAAGCAGGGCCTTGGGGACAAGCATTTCCTGAGCCATTATTTGATGGCAAATTCATTTTATTACAGCAACGCATAGTGGGTAGTAAACATTTAAAAATGACGCTTCAACCTTTAAATGGTCATCTGATGATTGATGCTATTGCTTTTAATGTTGATACCAATATTTGGCCTGATAATAGCATTAAAACGGTTGAGCTTGCTTATCGATTGGATGTTAATGAATTTAGAGGTCAGCGTAATGCGCAATTATTAGTTGAGCATATTTGGCCTTACTAACATGAGTATAGAGACAAATAACGGGATTAGGGAAGGTAATTGATGTCATCACTGTCCTATAGACAATTGTATATAAATGCTATAAACCCGCCGTTATATCCGTTACAATATGCGGTTCAAAATTTATTCCAATTATTGTTGAAAACAACTAAAGACGAAAAGTATGTTTGAAATCAACCCAGTAAAACACCAAATAGAAGAAGTCTCTGAGCGGACAAGCGTCCTCAGGGGGTATCTTTGACTATGATGCGAAGAAAGAGCGTTTAGAAGAAGTTAACGCTGAATTAGAGCAACCTGATGTCTGGAATGAGCCAGAAAGGGCACAAGCATTAGGTAAAGAGCGCTCATCTCTTGAAGCGATTGTTGAAACTATCGATCAATTAGAACAAGGACTAGAAGATGTTTCTGGTTTACTTGAGCTTGCTATTGAAGCTGACGATGAAGAAACATTCAACGAAGCTATCGCTGAATTAGACCTCTTAAATAAAAAACTTGAACAGTTAGAATTTCGCCGCATGTTTTCTGGTGAATATGATAGTGCAGATTGCTACCTCGATTTACAAGCGGGCTCTGGCGGTACAGAAGCGCAAGACTGGGCAAGTATGTTAATGCGCATGTATTTACGCTGGGCTGAATCAAGAGGTTTTAAAACCGAAATAATTGAAGAATCTGATGGTGATGTGGCAGGTTTAAAATCAGCAACTATAAAAATCATTGGTGAATATGCTTATGGTTGGTTACGTACTGAAACTGGCGTTCATCGTCTTGTACGTAAAAGCCCATTTGACTCTGGTGGTCGTCGCCATACATCATTTAGTTCCGCCTTTATTTATCCTGAGGTTGATGACAATATTGATATTGAAATCAATCCAGCTGATTTACGTATTGACGTTTACCGCGCATCAGGCGCTGGTGGACAACACGTAAACAAAACAGAATCTGCTGTACGTATAACCCACGTTCCTACAGGGCTTGTGACTCAATGCCAAAACGATCGTTCTCAACATAAGAATAAAGATCAGGCAATGAAGCAAATGAAAGCGAAACTGTATGAATTGGAAATGCAGAAGAAAAATGCAGATAAACAAGTAATGGAAGATAATAAGTCAGATATTGGCTGGGGTAGTCAAATCCGTTCTTATGTCCTTGATGATTCTCGTATAAAAGACTTACGCACTGGTGTGGAAACTCGTAATACACAAGCAGTGTTAGATGGTGATCTCGATAAATTTATTGAAGCTAGCTTAAAAGCGGGCCTGTGAGGAAAAACATGTCGCAACAGCAACAAGGTGCGGAACAGGCACCTGATTTAAATAACGAAATGAAAACACGCCGCGAAAAATTATCGGTATTACGTGATAACGGTATCGCTTTCCCTAATGATTTTCGCAGAGATGCAATGTCTGACGAATTACATCAAAAATATGATGCAATGAGTGCAGAAGAGCTAGAAGCTGCGAATATCGAAGTGGCTATTGCTGGACGTATGATGACCCGTCGTATTATGGGTAAAGCATCATTCGCGACATTGCAAGACATGGGTGGTCGTATTCAGCTTTATGTTTCTCGTGATGATTTGCCTGAAGGCATATACAACGAGCAATTTAAAAAATGGGACCTTGGTGATATCTTAGGTGGCCGTGGTCGCGTATTTAAAACTAAAACAGGTGAATTAAGTATTCACTGTACAGAATTGCGCTTACTCACTAAAGCATTACGCCCATTACCAGATAAATTCCACGGTTTATCAGATCAAGAAATGCGTTATCGCCAACGCTATTTAGATCTTATTTCTAATGAAGATTCTCGCCGTACTTTCCAAATCCGTTCAAAAGTCATGTCAGCCATTCGTCAATTTATGGTGAATAAAGGCTTTATGGAAGTGGAAACACCAATGATGCAAACTATTCCTGGTGGTGCAAGTGCGCGTCCATTTATTACTCATCATAATGCGTTAGATATCGATATGTATCTGCGTATCGCACCTGAGTTATATCTGAAACGTCTTGTGGTTGGGGGCTTTGATCGCGTATTTGAAATTAACCGTAATTTCCGTAATGAAGGTGTTTCACCACGTCATAACCCAGAGTTCACCATGATGGAACTCTATATGGCGTATGCTGATTATCGTGATCTTATCGACTTAACTGAAGAATTATTCCGTACTCTGACACAAGATGTATTAGGTTCTTCTGTGGTTAAATATGGTGAGCAAGAATTTGATTTTGGTAAACCATTTGAAAAACTAACCATGAAAGAAGCTATCTGCAAATATCGTCCTGAAACAGAGATGGCAGATCTTGATGATATGAATAAAGCAGTGGCAATTGCTCAATCAATTGGTATTAAAATTGAGAAAAGCTGGGGCTTAGGTCGTATTCAATGTGAAATCTTTGAAGAAGTTGCAGAAAGCCATTTAATTCAACCAACGTTTATCATTGAATACCCTGCTGAAGTTTCTCCTTTAGCGCGTCGTAATGATGATAATCCATTTATCACAGATCGTTTTGAATTCTTCATTGGTGGTCGTGAAATCGGTAATGGTTTCTCAGAACTTAACGATGCACAAGATCAAGCCGATCGCTTTGAAGAGCAAGTACGCCAAAAAGAAGCGGGTGATGATGAAGCGATGTTCTTCGATCATGACTATATCACGGCATTAGAGCATGGATTACCACCAACAGCTGGTTTAGGAATTGGTATCGATCGTATGGTCATGTTATTTACAAATAGCCATACTATTCGTGACGTTATTCTATTCCCAGCGATGCGCCCTGAAAAATAACCGCTGTGTTTATCGAATAATTTAATAACGTATTTATTAAATTTAAGTGAATATGCAAAAGCCACTCTATTAAAGTGGCTTTTTTATTTACTAAAAAATTATTTAAATAACTAACTGAATATTGAAAATTTTACGGCTATTCTTATTATCGAAATATTGCTGTTCAATGAAGTCGGCGTATAATTAAAAAGCCATTGCGAGCGTAGTTCAATGGTAGAACGAGAGCTTCCCAAGCTCTATACGAGGGTTCGATTCCCTTCGCTCGCTCCACTTTATTTCTCAATTATCCTTCCCTAAAAATATATTTACCTTAAGTTAATTTGTTTCTAAATAATACTAATTAGTATTAATAAATTAAATAAATATATGCAAATTAAATGTTAATGATATTAATTATTATGTTGATAATTATTATCATTAGAGTATATTTCTTAGCTTCGATTAATATATAAAGGAATATAACCTTATAAATTATATACCTATTTCTATGTTAGATGGGGCATCAATTAATAACTAACACTTGAATAAGTGACGTTAAAACAGGGATGACGTTTTAACAATAATGACATTATTCGATGACATAAAACTTTTATAGTTGATTAATGAAAGGCATGACTTTAATGATATTTAAAACTAAGAAAAACATAATAACCTTGGTTGTTTTATGCACTTCAACGTCATCTTTAGCAAGCCAGAATACGCCAGCAAATCAAGAAGACAAACTTGTTGTAACTGCAACTAAATCAAAATTAAGTAGTAAACATATTGATACTAATGATGTAAGTACAATTAGAGGAACGACTAACTCTGATATATTTGCTAATGAATCCTCACTACAAATAAATAACTCACGAAATGAAGCCGGTGCTTTAGATATTGGAATACGTGGATTACAAGGTAATGGACGTGTCCCAATTATTATTGATGGGAGCCTGCAATCTACAAATACATGGCGTGGTTATCAAGGTAGTGCTGATAGAACCTATATTGATATGGACTTAATCGATACCATTGATATACAAAAAGGGGCTTCGATGAGTAAATTCTCAGGAGGCGCTATCGGTGGTACTGTCAAACTTAAAACGATTTCGGCAAATAGTATTATTCCAAAAGGGGATAATTTAGGTTTCCTGTTTAAAGGCAATATTTATAACAATAATGTCAGACCAACCATTAGCTCTGATGAAACATCTCAAGGTAGTTATAAAGTTGCTCAAAGTATAAAAGGCTCTCGTTTTAATAATGGCGCTTATACTGCAGGAATGGCATATCGAAATGATAAATTCGATTTCCTTGTTGCTTATAGTGATAGAACTCAAGGTAACTTCTTTGCTGGTAAACATGGTTATGATAAATATAAAAATACAGATTCACCGATTAAACCAGGTGGTGAAGTTGTTAATACCAGCTATGAAAGCAAATCGACATTATTAAAAACGAATATCTATTTCTCTCCTTATTCCAGTGTTGAATTTAATTATCGTCGACATGAACAAAAAGCGGGTGAAGTATTAGCGGCTTATTGGTATCAATCAAATGGAAAAATGGCGCAATGGTCACTTGGATCTGCGAATATTGATACCGCCTCAATGAATTACTCATATAAACCTGAATCTTTACTTATCGATCTTAATTTAGGTGTATGGTGGACAAAAGGGCGTTTTAATCAAAGAAACGGCTTAACTGATGATGTTACTGCACATTATGGTAACCAATATCAGCACCGATATTCGGATGAAAGAATGGGATTTAATTTAGAGAATACCTCTAAGTTTGCAGATTATCCGATTGATATTACTTATGGTGTGGAATTTATGGAACAAAAAACCAAGCCATTAAATAAGCGTTATCAGCCTATCTGGTCTCCAACAGGAACAACAGCGGGTGATGAACTTCCTGCAGTAACTCGTAATGCGAAAGGAACTAATAGTTCTGCATTTGTCAATGCAGAATATAAACATCAATGGTTCACAACATTAGGTGGCTGGCGTATTCATTCCTTTAAAGTTGACGATCATAATGAAGGAAAAAGTCGTAGTTATGGCCCTAAAAACGACTTCTTTGGTGAATTACGTTTCCATGTAACTAATGAAGTTGATATTTATAGCAAATATTCTGATTCTTATAGAGAACCAAGTTTATTTGAAAGTACAATGTCAGGACAAACATATTCTTATGCGCCTAATGTGCCATTAAAGCCTGAACATGCGAAATCATTCGAAGCGGGTATTACGCTAGATAAAAAAGATCTTATCGCGCAAGATGATACAACATCGTTACGCTTTGCCTATTTTAATAACAATATTAAAGATTATCTGTCTCAGGGCGTAAACCCTAAATTAGAAGATTGGTCATCCCCTTATGTTGTGACGAAAAACCACGATAGCTTCAAACTATCAGGTTATGAAATTGAATTAAAATATGACTCTCGCTATGCATTTGGTTCATTAGATGCCACGTTTTATAAGAATGCTCAACTTTGTTCTAGAGATGAAATGGAATTAGGAAGATTACCATCAGCGTGTAATACCGTTGGTTTTGCATGGGGATTATCACCTTCAAGAATTCCACCTAAAAAAGTCTTTACAGGTATTATGGGTATTAAAATGTTCGAACAAGCATTACAAACGGGTGTGAGAGTTCGTTATAATTCTGGCAAAGATTATCCACAAGAATGGTTAGCAGGAACAGCTGCTGCACCTGTACAAAAATTATATTCTTCAACAACTGTTGATCTATTTGGTAAATATTCTCTTAGAAAGAATATTCAGCTAACGTTCAACGTTGATAATTTAACTAATCGTTATGCATTTGATCCTGGCACGGTTATTTATATGCCGATCCCTGGACGTACTGTCAGATTAGGCATAGAAACAACATTCTAATTGTTTAATTTTTAAAAGATCAGCTTAGTTATTTAAGCTGGTCTTTTTTCAATTTCATAGTTTACTGTGCTTAAATAAA
>NZ_LXEN01000034.1 GCF_001654855.1 Proteus myxofaciens ATCC 19692 | reverse complement strand
GTTTACTGTGCTTAAATAAAATCATTATTTACTTTAAATTATTTTTTAATTTGTTCACAACAAGTTAGATATTAAATTTTCTATTAATAAGCTAGATTTAATTACTTATTATTTTGGTAAAGTAAGATTTTTATTGTAATCTTAAAAAAATCAGGCGCTAATATAAATGATATTGCTTATTAAAAATATTGCGCCTAAAGAGTTAGAGCATTTTTTTTACATATTGTTCTGTTTTATTTATCACATCTTGATAATGAGGATATATCGATGAAGCATCATTAATTGTTTTTTTTATATCTTGAATGACTAATTGTTTTTGCTTAGGTGTTAATGTTAGTAATAAAGATTTTAAGACAACCTTTAAGGCTGCGACTTCATACTCCATATTGATCACTTTTTTTTTCATCATAACCCCGAAAAGACTTGTTTAGCTATGCTTGTGTAAATGTTAATTTTTATATTAATTAAATAGTTAAGTAAATCTAAGAAAAATTTTTCTAGAAAAAATGCGTTATCTAGCAATAACTCTTCATAATAAAAGTAGGCGATGAGTTAAGAATTAGCAAAATAAGGATATGATTTATCCATTTTAACAAGATAATCAAATAGAAAGAAAATAATGAGTTAATAATGTTTTTGAATATTGAATTATATAAATAGGATGCTATCAGGAAGCATCCTAATTATTTTTATAAAAATTGATAGTGGTTCATTTGCATCAAGATTGAATCATTTTTTTTACATATTGGTCTGTAAGATTAATAATTTCATTAAACTGTGGATATTTACTTGATGTGTCCTCAATCAATAAAGATATATTACCTAACATATCTCGTCGTTGTTTGTCATTTAAAGTAGTAAGTAAAGATTTGATAACGATTTTTAGAGCCGCTATCTCGCATTCGATCTCTTTAAAATGTTTATCCATAATTTACCTGTTAGATTTTGTGAGATAGTAATATAAATAGTTTCTTTGTTAACCTCAATTATTGCTTTATATTATTTAGAGATATATCTCATATTGTAAGTAAGGAAAAGAGTAATGGTAAGTCACCATAAAATAACTTTTATTAACTTATGCTATCAACTAGCATTAGACTGAACTTTTCATAGTAAGAAGAACAGTTAAAATTTCTTTCTTGATAAAGATATTAACCCGCTAACTAAAAGTAAGTGTACTTTATTAATAATTTTATTCTGTACTGATAAATAGAGATAAAATGAACGAAAGTGATTATTTTTTTATTGAAATTACTAAGATGTATAGAATATTTATTTTAAACTATAAATAAATACATAATTTATTTATAAATAAAAAATTCAAGGAAATAAAAAGTAAAAAGAAGCTCTATAAACTAAGAGCTTCTTTTTTATTTTTTAAGGTTACTTATGATTATGTTTTACAAAAGCCACATATGCATCAACCCAATTTTGCATGAAACTTGCTGATTTTTCTGAAAACTGTCCGTTTTCAATCATACCTTCATACCATTTTAAGAAACATTCTGGCTGATTGAGTGTTGGCATATTTAAAAAAGCCAATGAATTACGTAAATGTTGTTGAGCAATTGCTGTACTGATATTACCAATAGAAACACCGATAATGCCTGCAGGAATAGTATCCCAAGCATTAGTACCATAAGGGCGTGATGCTTGGTCTAACGCATTTTTAAGGACACCAGGAATTGAACGATTATACTCAGGTGTAACAAAAACAATGCCTTGGCATTCTTTTATTTTTTTCTTAAAATCAACAACAACGGCAGGTGTATTATTATCATCATCTTGGTTATAGAGAGGGAGCGCACTTATATCTAAAAATTGACAATTAAATTCTTTTGGAAATAACTTAATCAATGCATTTGCAGTTTGTTTGTTATAAGAATCTTTTCTTAAACTCCCAACAACAATACCAATTTTAAAATCACTCATTTTAACTCTCCTATAGGGTAGGATAAAAAGAATATCAATTGACATTCTGATTTTTATTTTATACTTATATAGGTAAACATCAATAAGATATTAATTACTTATTTACTCGGAATTGGGGTAAATAAAAGTATAAATTCATATTAAAATTTTTATTATAATCTGCTAGTATTTGAGATATATAAAAAATAGTGAGTTTATTGTTATATGTGTTCTAACTAACATTCATTTTTTGAAGTTACTTATATTGTATGTACAATAATTTCCGAGAAATATTTAAGATCATAATAATGGGTAACTTCTTTACTATCTTAGACATTCTTCGCTTTATTTAGTATGCAGTAGGTAATAGAAAATTATAAGGAAATGGCTTAAAATGCGACAACTCATATGCTCTTATTTTAGACTGTTTAGAACTAAGGAAAACCGATGTCCTTATTAGAAAATAAAAAGACTTTCTTGGCTGTTTTGATGGCAACAAGCATTCTTGCTTTATCAGGATGTGCAGGGTCTGATGCTCATCAATCTACAGCAGTAACACCTGTTTCAGCTAAACCAATACAAGAGAACGTTTCTGTTAATAGTGCACAAGAAGCTGACACGAGTGTTTATAACAAAAATTCAGAACCAAAAAAATCAGGGGTAGTGTCACAAAACGGTTGTATAAATCAACTGGACTCATTGAAAACATTTTCACCTTCTGACTATAAAGCCATGGTGAAATCTTTCAAGGAAATCAGTGAGATCAATGCGATGTATCATAGTGTTGAGAATACTGCCAGTAAAGATAGCTTAGATTTATTGAAAATGAGTATTGAATCTAAAACAGAAGTATTGTGTGCAAAAGTTCGTTATCTCTCAATAATGTCTGTGAATTCCACATTAAAAAAATTAGGTGATTAATTATTATGAAATTAAAGCAGAGTGTTTGCCTTGCTTTTATGTTATTTCCAACATTAACGTTTGCTAATAATGAGTTCAATTCAACCATTAATGATTTTGATCTTTATCTAAAGACTCAAAAAACAAACGACACGGGGCATAAAACACCTGCTACAATTTCATCCACAAAATCTGAACAGATTAGTGTTGAGGATCGTACTTCGACGAATACTCAACACAATAAGCCTCAGCCTAAAGTAAAATCGCCACAGATAACATCAGTTGGTAGCCATGCTACTGTCGATAATAAACCTAATATTTCATTATTAGAAAATTGCCCTATATTGCCGGTTAATGATGCCACTACAAATAATGATTACACTCGTTATTTAACACCTTTACTCTCTTTTGTTCCTATTCAGTCTCAGTTTTTACCTGAGAATTTGAATAGGAATAGTCAAAGTAATAAGGCATCTGTCTATAATCCTCTTGCACTTTATTCAAAAGAGAGCTATCCCAATGTAGTTATTAATGAAAATTCGCTACTAGATATTATTCCTAATATCTTTTATTCAGCTACAGCAGTTCCTTTACATTTTATATATGAATTTAATCGTTCTGTTTTAGATAGAAAACAACCACTTTTTAATAAAGAACTTTTAAATCGTTTAGCGAATACAAGAGAAAAATATCACACGTTAGAGCAGCAATATACTGAGCAAATGAATTTGCTCAAGCAACAATCAGAAAAGCTTCAAATAGCGAATAATGAAATTAATACGTTAAAAAATTCGCTTATTGAGCGTGAACAACAACTTGTAACTGCTAATAATTTACTAAAAGACGACTCTAGCAAAAAAGAGTTGGTAAAATTACAAGGAATGTTAGAGAGCCTGCAAGCTGAAAAAGGCAATATTGATAAAGCATTAGCGGATAAACAAATGACGCTAGCGCAAGCCGAAAAAGAGAAGGCGGATTTACAAGCGCAATATCAACAAGCACAACGTCAGCTTACTAACAGTGGTGATGCGAATAAACAAGCTTTAGCCGAACTCGAAATTGCTAAAAATAACGAGATCAAACAACTACAAGCCTCTTTAACGAGCTCTCAAGGTGATCACGACAAACTTTCTCAACAATTAGTGAAAGTGCAAGAACAGTTAGCACAAATCGAGAAAGAAAAAGGCGAGTTACAGCAACAATATACCCAAGCTCAAACTTTGCTAAAAGACGACTCTAGCAAAAAAGAGTTAGTAAAATTACAAGGAATGTTAGAGAGCCTGCAAGCTGAAAAAGGCAATATTGATAAAGCATTAGCAGATAAACAAATGGCGCTAGCGCAAGCCGAAAAAGAGAAAGCGGATTTACAAGCGCAATATCAACAAGCACAACGTCAGCTTACTAACAGCGGTGATGCGAATAAACAAGCTTTAGCCGAACTCGAAATTGCTAAAAATAACGAGATCAAACAACTACAAGCCTCTTTAACGAGTTCTCAAGGTGATCACGACAAACTTTCTCAACAATTAGTGAAAGTGCAAGAACAGTTAGCACAAATCGAGAAAGAAAAAGGCGAGTTACAGCAACAATATACTCAAGCGCAAAGTTTGCTAAAAGATGACTCGACAAAAAAAGAGCTTGAGCAATTACAAACGAGATTACTGAAAACAAATGCTGAGCGTGAAACGCTTGAGAAACAATTAACAGCGAAAGATGCTTTATTTGAAGATACGAAACAAGAAAATAAACAATTAAGTGAGGCTTATCGTAAAGAATTAGCACAGCTTAAAGAGCAAATAGAAAAAAATAATCAAGAACAGGCGCAGTTAAATAAATCACTATTGATTGCTCAGCAACAAAAAGAGGAATCAAAAGAAAAATTACAAGCCATTGATGAAATTAAACAAGAGTTAAAAAATAAAGAAATAGAATTAAGTAATCTTAAAAAGAATGCTTCTGCTGATCAAAGCACAATTAATAAAGCGATTGCCGATAAAGATAATCTTATTGCTGAATTAGAACAATCACAAGGTGATTTAACGAAAAAGTATCAAGCTTTAGAAGAAGAGTTTAAGGATAAACAACAATTAATTGCTGAGCTAAATACACGTAAATCAGGTGATGAAAAAGCCTATGCTCTTTTAGAAAAACAAATTAATGAAAAGCAAGCAAATACGGATAAGTTAACTGCACAATTAACCGAAATAAAATCTCAGTTAGAACAAAGTAAAACAGAGAGCTTAACGCTGGCTAATAAGCTTAAAGAACAAGAAGCAGAATCTCTTGCTAAAGCAAAACAAAATAGTAACTCTGTATCTGATACAGAAAAACAACTTAATGACGCGAATAAACAGCTTGAAGATCAGCGTAAATTAGCATTAACAGCCCAAAATAAAAATACGCAATTAAACGAGCAGATAAAAGAAAAAGACGTTGTTTTAGCTAAATTGACGACTGAAGTAAAAGATATTAAAAAAGAGAATGAATTAATTAAATCTCAATTAGAGAAATTAGCTGGCGAAGGGCAAATGATTGCCAGCCAGCTTGATTATGCTTACTCTGTAATTAGTAAAGGTAATTCACAGCGTAATAAGTCAATTTTATCTGATATACAGAAACAAAATTATATCAGGTATGATGATGATACTTACTTTAAAATACTTAAACAGGGTAAACCTGCAACGAGACTTACAGAAAAAACGATTGTATTTACTATGCATGAAGAATTGACTGATGGGACGGTGACGCTTGATTATAATAAATCGAACCCATTGATTTTACCATATCGTCAACTACCGTTCCCATTAAATACTTTTATTGCTAAAGCCGGTATCAATGGTAAAGCTAAAGTTTATATCAAACCAAATGGTGGATATGGTAAAAATGGCTTGCCAGGTAAAGTACCACCAGAATCTATGTCGATAATATCGATTGAAGTATTAGATATAAAATAATAAGTTAAATAAATCTTTCAGCACTTCTAGTTTCGACTAGAAGTGCTTTTTTAATACCATAAAAATTTATCATTTTTCAAACATAAAGAACGTTTAAGAAGCCATTCTTTTAATTTTTCAGCATATTCTGGCTGATTAGGAATACGATTTAAAATATCCCAAATTGGCGTTAATAACTCAGATTCGGGGTTAATATTTTTAATGTAATCCAATGAATTTGTAATTTTTATATTAAAAATAGGTTCTGTTTTCCATATTGTAATTAGCTGTTGTATATCTTTTTTAAGTTTATCCTCAATGATTAATAGCCGAGTTTTATCTGCATCCAACTTAATTCTTATCTCACTTAAAGATAAAAATGGAGGATTAATATGTGAAGGTTGTTTTTCTTCAAGTAGCTTAATATTTTCATATTGAGTGATTTGTAACTCTAACGCCTTCTTTTTTTCATATAACACAAATATATCCGGTGTAATATTACCTATCCACCAAATAAAAAGTGGCTTAATTACGGCTTGAATCAAGCGTAAATGATCGTTTAAATTGATTGTCGCACTCAGCGAGTTACTCCAATCTATGCAGGATGGAGACTCCAATGATAGATCAGATGACGGCGTCTTAGGAATTTGAGCTAATGCTAAAATTTCATGCATATCATCCTTACTCATTTCCACGGAGCAGTGTTTTTTACGTAAGAACCATGTTGAGTGTAATAAATCTTCTAAGCTTTCTCTGCATAAAAGACGACTTAATATTTTAATTTTTTTTTCGTTAATATTATTTTCATTAAAAAATAAAGAAAACTGAAGATCAAACAAATTATCAACAGTTTTCTTATCTTCATTTATCATGATTTTTTTTAATAAATCTAAATAATCATAATAATGATATTTGCTAGTATAGGGGGACTCTTTTATCACAATAATGTCACTCACTCGTAAGAATAAATTTTGAGTATTCTAGCGGTGAATCAAAAATTGTTATTGTGATATTCGGTCGGATTTTTTATAGTTTTAACTTAAGATTTCTCGCTTTACTTGGTGTCATGCTAAAACGTCGATGATAACTTTGTGTGAAATAAGATTGACTAGAAAAACCTGATTCCATTGAAATATCAACAATACTCATTTCAGTTGTTAATAGTAATTGATGTGCATAGATGATTCTTCTTTCGCATATCCATGTTCTTGGTGAAGTACCATAGACGTGATTAAAAAGCTCTTTAAATGTCGTTAATCCCATCCCAAATTCACGAGCAAATTGTTTTAATTTCCAATTTTTAAGATGATTTTTTTCCATAAAAATTTTAAGGCGATCAACTTGGCGATGACTTAATTGACGAAACAGTGCCATTAAATCAGCGCCTTTTTCTGTAGAAAGAAGAAGTATTAATAATTCTTCAACGCGAAGCTGAGTAAAAGTATCTGGGCATACTTGAGAGGAGAGATATTCAAATCCATTACTGCAAAAATGAATCAATGGTGAATCATGAAAACAAATAAAGGCAGATGAAAATTCCTTCTCCCTTTCTATTTTGCTAAGAATATCACTATATTTGGACATGAAATTTCTTAAAAAATCATCGGAAAGAGGAATATATAATATTTCGCAAGGGTCTTGTTCTTTTGTTTTTATTGTATAACTTCCTTGTTCTAAAAACAGAATTTTATCTTGTTCAACAGCGATGGTATCAGTACAATTTTGCAATACAATTGTATTTTTTCTTATAATATATAAAGCTTTTTGGTCGTTTTCTAATATTTGATATTGCGGATAGAAATAGGATTTTCTTTTGATTGTGCAGTCAAATTGACTATTTTCACAGCATTGCATTGTATTCATTTTTCGCCCATAAAATTATATTTATTAATATCACTATATTTTTAATTCAATAAATAAAAATCTATTAAAATAATGCTTTCATTATTGAGGTGTTATTAAAAATAAAAAAAAGAATGTTTTCTTTATTTTGATGTGGTTTTTTTTTAGATATTAGACATAGCTTTTGCCATTTCTTATTTAAGATAAGTTGCGGAAAATAATTTAATGAGATTTTAAAAAAATTGCAAAAAGTAAATTTAATATAAATGTTTTTATAATAAATGAGTGAATAAGATAGTGATAATAAATTGTAATTTTAATTTTACAATTCAAATTATTGAATTATATAATCTTTTGTTTACAGTTGGTTATGTATGGGGTGATAATTTTACACTGTAAAAAAAGTTAGATTAAGAAAATTATTAAGAATAAAATAATGTTGTTTTTTTTGTTCTTCTTTGTGTTTTTTTTGTATTTAAAATGAGATTTTAATGTAAATAAATATTGAATAAGCTAATGTGTTTAGTTAGTAACCATATGTTATATTTTACTAGTACTGATAATTTCATTGCTCATCTATCTTGTTTTACTCTCCGTTTTTATGGGATTGAACACGGATCAATTTATTTTAATTTGTTTTAAATAGTAATAACACTTAATATCAATATTTGTATATTATCAAACTATGATAAATAAACTTTAAGTCTATATTATTTATGTGATGATGATCGCAGGTTTTTTTATTATTCATCATACAAATGAAAATTCACTTAACATATTAAATTTAATATTTATCTTATTTGTATGTCAAAAATAAATTTAAATGTTATCAAAGTCAAATAATTAATATGTAATCTTCTACTATCTGTAATAATTAATGATATAAGTTAAATCTCTAAAATGAAACCAATTATTAGTTCTATTTTTACAATTATATTTACTATTTTCCTATTAATATAGTGAATGCATAAAAGTATTTATTATCAGGGAGGTTGAATACTCGCTAATTATGAATAACAAGCAAATATTACAGCATATTATTTTTAGTGGAATATGGATCATTTGGACGCTTACTTTATTCGCTTTTTGGTTAGATAAATTGACTGGCGAACTATTATTTCTCTTGATCTTAATTTTAAGTGTCGTAATTTATTCTATAACGTTGAGGTTTAAAAAAATAGCTATGTTTAGTCGCAAAACAGAAACATCTAAAGTAATAGAACCTGTTACTCCTATTGTAGTAGCAACAGAAGAAACCAAACCCATAGCAGAACAAAAGTTATATACTGTTATTGCTAAAGGCTCTGCATTCCATGGTGATATCACTCTTGAAGGTGATATTCAAATTTGGGGTAAAGTAACAGGTAATATTAATGTAAAAGACGGCGTAATTCGCATTATGCACGCAGGTCAAGTAGAAGGCGAATTAACCGCCCCTGATATTATTATTGATGGACTTGTAAAAGGAATTTGTGCAGCTAATAATCTCGATATTTTAGAGCATGGAGAATTACGGGGAACAAGTCGTTGTGGAAGCATGTCTATTAAACGTGGTGGTATTTTCACTGGACAATCCGAACAAGTTGAACATCAAGCTAAATCTGTAGCACAACAACGTGTCATTTCTATCAAAGATGGAACACAGACTAATAAAGAAAAATTAATAGAATCTACAGAGCGTCAATTAAAAGAAAATAAAAAATAGATTTAGTAATAAGTTTATATTATTCGTCAGTTATCCTACTCTATCATTATTATCTTAATTGTAATAAATAAGAGGATAGTGATGGAATTAGACACTCTAAGACTAACATTACGAGAATGGCGTGAAAGTGATAAAGCGTCATTTTTTTCAGAAATCACCTCATCTCCTGATGTAATGAAATATTTTCCATCAGTGTTGACCCAAGATGAAAGTAATAAACTTGTTGATGCAATATGTGAAAGGTTCAAACAATATAAAGGATGGGGATTATGGGCGGTTGAATTAAAAAGCACACAAGAATTTATTGGTTTTGTTGGATTAAATCGTCCTAATGATACATTACCTTTTTCACCTTGTGTTGAAATAGGTTGGCGTATTGCCAAAAAATTTTGGCGACAAGGTTATGCTTATGAAGCAGCGTGTGAAGTGTTGATATTTGCATTTGAACACTTGCATCTTGATGAAGTAGTTGCCTTTACCGCAGTTTTAAATACGCCTTCACAAGGTGTAATGCAGAAGTTAGGGATGCAACAGTCTGAATATTTTATACATCCTGCATTAGATAAAAATCATCCTTTAGCAAAACATGTTTTATATCGGTTAAAAAAGTAAATATTACTTTTCTACTGTTCGTGTTGATTTACGTTTTTCTGGAATAGGGGGAACGGGTTTTCTATCATCAATAAGATGACGAATGGCTAAAATAGGATGATAAATTAACATTCGAGGACCAGCCCAACGCATAATTTGTTTCATCGCCTCCCTTTTGGCTGGCTGATAACAGTGAATAGGGCACTGTTTACATGCAGGTTTTTCTTCACCATAACGGCATTTATCAAGCCGTTTATAAGCATAATCAAGAAGTTGTTCATAATAATTTTCATCTTCTTGTATATGTGAACGAGAATAAAGAGAAACCATTTTCTGGATTGTTTTTTTCTCTCTGTTTACTCTTTTGCCCGTCATTATTGAGCCTCTAAATGTGTATATTAAATACATCTTATCACTAGCTTTAACTTGAAGCGAAAACTATCAATAAAATGTGATAAAAATTTTTATCAAAAGGCTTTTCTTTTT
>NZ_LXEN01000033.1 GCF_001654855.1 Proteus myxofaciens ATCC 19692 | reverse complement strand
TTCAATAATATAATACTGTATTTATATACAGTTTATTTTGCCTTTTTATGGTGAATCCAATGCGTGTAGAAATTTTATTTAGTAAACAATCTAAGGTATCAGACTCATTATTTCCGATTTTAGAGCATGAACTTAGAAAAAAAATTATACCAGATTATCCAGATATGCAGTTCCGTATTGGTTTTAGCAGTATGAATTCGATTCAGGTTACTGGCGTTAAGGATGAAACTAAGCATGACCATATAATGGAACTTATCCAAAATGTTTGGGAAGACGATGCTTGGCTACAAACTGATGAAGAAGGATCATAATTGCTCTTTTTTAAGATGAATAGATTGCCAGCAAATAACTTATTCTGATGAGTTCTATATTGAATTTAAATATAAATAACTGGCAATCCATATTATTAAATATTAGATGGATCAAATATTAATAAATTAATGCTTACAGATCTTATTTTCGCTGGTAGTAAAACCGCCATCAGCAGGAATAAACTTCCCTTTTTTCTCTAGAAAATTGACAAGCTCTGCTGCGGTCATATTTTCTGCTGAGCAAGTATGAAAACAAGCATCGCGGCCAAATTGCTGATGAATGGTGTCTATCAGTGATGCCTTCGTAAACGCTTTTTTTGATGATAAAATAAGATGCAAAACTTCATGACCATGTATAGAAGACATTGTTAACCTATATAAATATATAAAAGATATATTTATTATGCAACTTTTGGCGTTGAGGACTTTGCTTTGGATCATAAAAAGCGATGACAAATGTCATCGCTCAAAATATGTCTATTTTTATTTAAGCTGTGTTCTAGGCCTGATTATCACAGTCTTGCATAATTTTTTGCATTTCATCTTTTAAATGAAGTTTTTCTTTTTTGAGCTTAATGACTTTATCATTATAGCCAGCCCCATTGGGCCCTTCTAATTGGGCTATTTCATGATCAAGTTGTTGATGTTTATCAAAAAGGGCTTGAAAGCGAGGATTGCTATCTTTTAATTGTGAAACAAGCGTTTGTTGGTCTGAGAACATATAACCTCCTAATAAAAGAAATTGAGATCTCTATTTCAGTATAACCATAGATAAACATTATGTGGGGTGATATCTCACAAATTTACATTTCATGAATAATTCATAGATTTTCTTTAACAAATATTCAGATTTATCCACTCAAAGCAATATCTCTTAAGATGCTAGCATTATTCACAATAAATATTAGCTTATAAGATGATTACTAATATAAACATCTAGGCTAATATTATTAATAGCGAATAGTTCGCTAGAAACTTGGAGAAATTAATGAATAAAGTAATATTATCTTTAGTAGCGGCTATGTCTTTATCTGCATGTGCAGCACAAGCTGTTGATAAAAAAGCGACAGAAAGCTTAGAAAAACAATTAGCACCTTTTCCTAAAGCCGAAAAAAATCAAGTTCGTCATGTTATCGAATTAGATAAAATAGATAATGAAGATAATTACCAAGTTGAGTTAATTGTTGGTAAAGAAATCATGGTAGATTGTAATCACCAATCCTTCGGCGCTGAGTTGAAAAGCAAAGATTTAGAAGGTTGGGGTTACAATTACTACGTTGTTAGTGATTTAAAAGGTCCAATGTCTACATTAATGGGATGCATGGATAACACTAAAAAACCAGCATTTGTTAGCGCATTTCTGGGTCAAGATGCCTTTACTCGATATAATAGCAAACTGCCAATCGTCGTATATGCGCCAACTGACGTAGATGTTAAATACCGTATTTGGTCTACTAATGGCGAAATGAAAGATACCATTCAAAAATAGAATGTTATTTAAAGTCGATATATTAACGCGATAGCGTAAATGGCTTAGCTTAAAAGATTAACTTAAAAAGCCCTTGTGATTAATTCATCAAGGGCTTTTTTATTTTAGTCTTTACTGAAATATATTAGCGAATAACAAGTACAGACATTTGTGCATGGCGCACAATAGATGATGCTGTTGAGCCTAATAAATAAGAAGAGACATTAGGGCGATGAGATGCAATAGCGATAAGATCAGCATCTATTTGGCGAGCATATTCTAAAATTTCATCTTTTGCATTACCAACGCCAACATTGCAGACAATTTGTTCATCAGGAATTTTTGCATCTTTAATCATGTCTTCCAGTGCGATAAAGGCAAGGCGTGTACGTTCTGATGAGTCTTTGAATTTTTCAGGAATAGCAGCAAATTCGATACCGAAGAAAAGTTCAGCATTAGGAATAACAGTGAGGAAGTGGATCTCTGGTTTTCCCACTTTGGCAATTTGTTCAATATGTGTGATCAGTTCCTGTGAAAGTTCGTCTTCTAGAATATCAATTGGAACTAGAATTTTTTTATACATAAAATGCCTCACTTAATATTAGTTTAAAATATTATCTCTTAATGTAGAAAAAAGGGTTGTGACCTAGATTCTAAATAAGAGTGAAAATCATTATTTAATACTTTAGATATCAATAAATAAAAAGCAAAAAACTATCTAAAATAATATTATAAATAAAAGACTATTAAGTCCAGTAGTGTAACTTATTGAGAACAAAAAATAATTTCTGTTCATCCTATTTATAGCAATAAAAGTATTTAAAGCGTTGAGACGAAATGTATAAGATAATGATTATCAATAATATTTTTGTTCTGTATCTATCAGATATTATTGATAAAAATGGAAGACAGACTTAACTATGTATGGCATATTATTTGCCAATGACATCTCAATATGATGTCTGGACAGCAATCTTAGTCCTTAAACAGGATTGTTATTCAGAGTCGCCTTTATCCTTACCAATGAGTTATGGAACCTGTAATAACCTATTGTACTCTATTTATCTAATGGAAATAGGGTAGGCTATTTAAACTCAAATAAGATTTTTATTATGAAACGCAATCATATTGATGATATTGAGTTAGAAAATACTGAGCAGAATCAGTTACTAAAATTTAAAGTAGCAAAGAAAAGCACCTTAGTTAGTGTTTTTGTTAATATCTTTTTGGCATTTTGGCAAATAATCATAGGATTTATTTCACATTCTCAAGGGCTTATTGCCGATGGAATACATTCACTTTCTGATCTTGTTGCTGACTTTGTCGTATTAATCGCTAATAAAGGAAGTCAGAGAAAACCAGATGCCGATCATCCTTATGGACATTTACGTTATGAAAATGCCGCCTCACTTATTTTAGGCACTATTTTATTAATGGTTGGAATAGGGATGGTTATTTCAGCTATTCATAAAATCTGGGATCCTTCATCTATTCCTGAAGTACATAGCATTGCTTTATATGTTGCTCTATTTGCATTAATCGCAAAAGAAGGCTTATTTCGCTATATGTTAAGAGTGGCAAAAAAAGTCGATTCAAATATGTTAATTGCCAATGCTTGGCATGCCCGCTCTGATGCCGCATCTTCACTTGTTGTTGCTATTGGTATTATCGGAAATCTTGCAGGATATAAATTTTTTGACCCTCTTGCCGCATTAATTGTTGGTATATTTGTAGGCCGTATGGGATGGCGTTTTACCTATCAAGCTTTGCAAGATTTAATGGATAGAGGCGCTGATGAAGAAACACTCGAAGAAATAACGCAAGCGTTACTTTCTACTCCTGGTGTGCTGGGTGTTCATGATTTAAAAACCCGTCGAGCTGGCGATTATTTATTAGTTGATGTGCATTTAGAAATTAACGGGGAACTGACTGTTAGAAATAGCCATGATATTGTGGTTAATGCTCGTAATCGTGTATTAACAAATAAACAAATATTAAGCGTTATGGTACATGTTGATCCTGCATATTAACTTTTTAAAAATAAAGGACTAATAAAAATTTATCATTAGTCCTTTATTTTATCTATTCATTAAAAATTAACGCAATTTTCTTTTACATCATTATTAAGCGCTGAAATTAGATTATCGACAGCGCATTCAGCCATGGCGTAACGTGTTTCTTTAGTTGCAGATCCTATATGAGGGACAGCAACAACGTTTTTCATGGTTAATAGAGGTGATGATGTTGGTAATGGTTCTTTTTCAAAGACATCAAGACCAGCACCTGCAATTTCTTTTTGTTCTAATGCATCAATTAATGCTTTTTCATCAACAACTGCACCACGACCAGCATTAATTAAAAAGGCCTCTGGTTTCATTTGTTCAAATTGTTTTTTACTTATTAAATGTTGTGTTTGTGCTGTTAAGGGTAAGGTAATACACACAAAATCAGAATGCTTTAATAAATACTCTAAAGTACAATATTGTGCGTTGAATTTATTATTAACGTCGTTATATTCTGTTCTTGAGTGGTAAAGAATATCCATATTAAAACCAAAATGAGCGCGCTGAGCTAGTGCTTTGCCAATACGGCCCATACCAATAATACCCATTTTTTTATGATGAACATCAGTACCATACCAGTCTGGCGTAATACTTTTCGTCCATAAACCTTGCTTTACATCATTTGCTAATTCTGGGATACGTCTTGAAACCGATAATACCAACGCCATCATGGTATCAGCGACCGTCTCTGTTAATACAGTAGGTGTATGCATTAATTTTATATTGTGTTCAGTTAATGCTTTGACATCGATATTATCATAGCCAACAGATATGGTGGATACTGCTTTTAAGTGAGGTGCTTTTTCAATAAAATATTTATCAATTTTACCACCCGCGCCTAATAATCCTGAAGCTTGAGCAAGTGCCTCTTTAAAATTCGTATCATCAAAAGAAAGTGAATTAAACTGCTTAATATCGGCAATATTAGCGAGTTTTTTATACAATTTTTCAGGAAGATCTTGATAGACCACAACAGTTGGTTTCATATTGTTCTCCAAATTAAATTAGTTATTATGCTCTAATCTATTTTCTATTTAATCCTTTTATTAAGAGCATTCTTATCCTTTACAAATATATTAGAGATGGTCTTATTCATGTATGATAAAGGCACATTAATATTATTTTTATCATATAATTAGCATATTAGACAGTATGTAATCGGTTACTTTTAATTTGTTCAGTCAGATTGAAGTAACAAATACAGTATTATTTGTTATATAGAATAGATTGAAATAGCAGATTTAATAAAAAATGAATACATTGAAAAGCGGTGTAAACGTTTACACTAAATGTCGGTTTGATCACGAAATGATTTTGTTGAACTTGGTAAGATTTATATCAATCAACTGAAACCGCCTTATGCTTTTCCTTTGAAATGACACAAAAGAGGTGAATGTGGAAATTTTAGTGACAGGTGGTATGGGATATATTGGGAGTCATACTTGTGTACAAATGATGCAAGCGGGCATGACACCAATTATTTTAGATAATCTCAGCAATGCTAATGAAGAAGTGCTTAATCGTATTGAAGTGCTTACAGGAAAACGTCCTCTTTTTTATCAAGGGGATATTCGCGATGAAAAGCTATTAGCTTCTATTTTTTCAACACATTCTATTCAATCAGTTATTCATTTTGCAGGATTAAAAGCCGTTGGTGAATCAGTGCAAAAGCCGATTGAATATTATGATAACAACGTGAATGGTACGCTTGTATTAGTTCGTTGTATGCGTGATGCCGGTATAAAAAGCATTATTTTTAGCTCATCAGCAACCGTTTATGGTGATCCTCAATCTGTGCCTTTAACTGAAGAATCTCCAATCGGTGGAACAACAAATCCTTACGGCACTAGTAAATATATGGTTGAGCGGATTTTATCTGATTTAAATATTGCAGATGAAAGCTGGTCGATTAGCTTATTACGTTATTTTAATCCTGTAGGTGCACATCCATCAGGCACGATGGGGGAAGATCCTAAAGGTATTCCTAATAATTTAACACCTTATATTGCACAAGTTGCTATTGGTCGTCGTGAGAAAGTTGCGGTATTTGGTCATGATTATCCGACTAAAGACGGTACCGGTGTTCGCGATTATATCCATGTAATGGACCTTGCTGATGGTCACGTGGCCGCATTAAATGTATTAGGACAAAAAGCAGGTTTACATATTTATAATTTAGGGACTGGTAATGGCACAAGCGTAATTGAAATGATTGATGCATTTCGTAAAGCTAGTGGTAAAGATATCCCTTATGAATTACAAGCCCGTCGTACAGGGGATATTGCTGAATGTTGGTCAAGCCCAGCAAAAGCGCAAAAAGATTTGCATTGGAAAGCGATTCGCTCAATTGATGATATGGCTGCTGATGCATGGCGCTGGCAACAAAAGAATCCTAATGGTTATCTGAAATCATAAATACGCGTTATCAGATAATCTTTAATGTATAAGAGAGAAGATTATGTCAAAACTGATTTTTGATCCCGTAGAGCATCCTCATCGTCGTTATAATCCATTAACTGGCCAATGGATTTTAGTTTCACCACATAGAGCAAAACGACCGTGGAATGGCAAAGATGAAAAACCTCAGATTGCGACGCTTCCCTCTTATGATCCTAATTGCTATTTATGTCCTAATAATACCCGTGTTTCAGGCGATAAAAATCCTGATTATGCGGGAACTTATGTTTTTAATAACGATCACTCCGCATTATTACCAGAAGATGTCTCAGTTGAATCTTCAACGAATCCTTTATTTCAAACACAAGCAGTAAAAGGCATTAGTCGTGTAGTCTGCTTTTCACCGTTGCATAATAAAACGCTTCCTGAATTATCTATTAATCAAATCCGCCATATTGTTGATACTTGGGATAATCAAATTACCGAATTAGGTAAAGAATATCTTTGGGTACAAGTTTTTGAGAATAAAGGCGAAACAATGGGGTGCTCTCAGCCGCATCCTCATGGACAAATTTGGGCAAGTGATTTTTTACCTAATGAATTAGCACAAAAAGAAGCGCATTTAAAAGCCTATTTTGAAAAATATGGTCGTAATTTATTAATGGATTATGTTGAGGCTGAAAGTAAAGAGGGTAGTCGTACTGTTGTGGAAACACAATACTGGTTAGCCGTTGTGCCTTATTGGGCTGCTTGGCCTTATGAAACGTTATTATTGCCTAAAATGCATATTCGAAGAATGAGTGAATTAAATGAGAGTCAACGCAATGATTTGGCGCTTGCAATAAAAAAATTAACCAGTCGTTATGATAATTTATTTCATTGTTCATTCCCTTATTCTATGGGCTGGCATTTTGCACCTTTCTTTAAAGATGATGTCAATATCGACCATTGGCAATTACATGCGCTTTTTTATCCACCTTTATTACGTTCAGCGACAGTGCGTAAATTTATGGTGGGGTATGAAATGTTGGCTGAGCCACAAAGAGATTTAACGCCAGAACAAGCTGCGAATAATTTACGTCAATTAAGCGATATTCATTATAAAGAGCAAGGTTAATTAAACACTCGCGCTACTTTTAAATATACTCGTGATTTATTGCGTAGAAAATATTGTGTAAGAAAAATACATCAGATTAATGTGATGTAATAGATTGTTATTACTTAATTTTAAGTTAAGGATGAATTATGCAGACTCTCATTGATAATGTGGCTCATTCATTTTCAACCGCTTTTGGTTATAAGCCAACGCATTTTATTCAGGCACCAGGAAGAGTAAATCTTATTGGTGAGCATACAGATTATAATGATGGATTTGTTCTGCCTTGTGCAATTGATTATTACATGGTGGTTGCCAGCGCAAAACGTAAAGATAATCTTATTCGCGTAGTCGCAGTGGATTATCAAGATGAAATTGATGAATTTAATTTAGATGCACCTATTGAGTTTCTTCCTAATAAAATGTGGGCGAATTATGTTCGTGGTGTTATTCACTTTTTGCAAAAAGAAAACTATCAATTTGGCGGTATGGATCTCGCTATATCAGGAAATGTTCCTCAAGGCGCGGGATTAAGCTCTTCTGCTGCATTAGAAGTGGCCATTGGTCAAACTGTAAAGACATTATATCAATTAAAAATTAGCCAAAAAGAAATTGCACTTATTGGTCAAAAAGCAGAGAACCATTTTGTCGGCTGCAATTGTGGGATTATGGATCAGCTTATTTCCGCTTGTGGTGAAAAAGACCATGCATTATTAATTGATTGTCGCTCACTTGAAACAACGGCTGTCAATATTCCTAATAATAAAGTCGTCATGATTATTAACACAAATAAAAAACGTGGTTTAGTAGACAGTGAATATAATACTCGCCGTCAACAGTGTGAAGATGCTGCGAATATTTTAAATGTAAAAGCATTAAGAGATGCAACGCTTGAAGATTTGCTAGCGAAAAAAGAGAGGATGAGTGATGAGGTTTATCGTCGTGCTCGTCACGTTATTAGTGAAAACCAACGTACTTTAGAAGCCACCAAAGCATTAAAAAATAATGATCTCACCACATTAAGCCAGCTAATGATGCAATCGCATATTTCTATGCGTGATGATTTTGAAATCACAGTCAAAGAAGTTGATGCATTAGTTGATATTATTAAATCGGTGATAGGGGATAAAGGTGGCGTCAGAATGACAGGCGGTGGTTTTGGCGGTTGTGTCGTTGCCTTAGTCACTCCAGAGTTAGTTGATAAAGTAATTCAAATAGTTGAAACTCAATATCAAGCTCAAACAGGCTTAAAAGAAACTATTTATGTCTGCTCTGCTAGCCAAGGTGCAGGCGTTATGGAGATAAAATAATGATAAATAATGACTCTCGTACTTTTGAGCCAGAACAGATGACAAAACAATTAGCGTGGGATGGTAAACCCGCTCAAGTTGTTGTGCTAAAAAATCGTTTAGGTATGTCGATTTCACTGATGGATATTGGTGCAACTTGGCTTACTTGCCTTATTCCTGTGAATGGTACTAAAAGAGATGTACTTTTAGGCGCATATGATATGAATGCACATCGTCAACAAACCGCGTATTTAGGCGCAACGGTAGGGCGATTTGCGAATCGTATTGCTGGGGCTGAATTCTCGCTGAATGGAAAGCGCTATCAAATTTCAGCTAATGAAGGAAAAAATACCCTACATGGTGGTAAGCATAACTATAGTTATTGTCGCTGGGTTATTGCTGAAAAAAAACCACAATCAGTCACATTTACGCTAAATTCTCCTGATGGTGATCAAGGCTTTCCTGGTAATGTTGATATTCGTGTAACCTATACATTAACTGATGATAATCAGGTTAAAATTGATTATTACGCCATCAGCGATAAAGCAACGCCTTTAAGCTTAACAAATCATGCCTATTTCAACCTCGCTGGTGAGCCGACAACACGCACTGCACTCGAGCATGATCTGATGATTAACGCATCCCATTATCTTAAAAATGGAGAGGGTAATATTCCTACTGGTGAGCTGGTGGATGTTGCAGGAACTAGTTTTGATTTTCGTAAATTAAAACGTATTGGTCTTGATTTTATGGCTGATGAATGCCAAAAAGCGGCTAAAGGTTATGATCATGCTTTTGTCTTAGAGACGAAAAAGAGTGATGAAAAAGCTATCGCAACCGTTATTGCGCCAGAAGGCGAGTTAAAAATGGATGTATTTACCACAATGCCTTCCGTTCAATTTTATACCGGTAATTTCCTTTCTGGTACAAAAGGGAAAACTCGTCGTTATAGTGATTATTCTGGATTAGCACTAGAAACACAATATTTCCCTGATGGGCCTAATCACCCTGAGTGGGCTGAGAATCAAGGTATTCTTTGTGCTAATAAACCGTGGAATAGCCAAACAATCTATAAGTTTTATAAGTAATTATAAAAGGAAAGTGTAAACGCTTTCCTTTTGAACACTTATTTGATTTTTTCACTTTTTTATTTTGCCCTATTCACTGATAATTATTCCTATTATTTTATTTTTCTATACTTTATTTGTATATTAACAGTAGGTTAACTCTATTTTGTCAATAGAGAATAATCGATGGGATAAATATGGCGACTATCAAAGATGTAGCAAAAGAAGCAGGCGTTTCAGTTGCTACCGTATCACGAGTGATTAATCATTCGCCTAAAGCAAGCCAAGCATCAATAGATACTGTTAATGCGGCAATGCGAAAACTCGGTTATCGCCCCAATGCAGCAGCACGTGCGTTAGTGAGTCAAAGTACACAAACATTAGGTGTTTTAGTTCACGATGTTTCAGATCCTTTCTTTGGTACGTTAGTTAAAGCTGTGGACAATATTGCCAGAGAGGCAGGAAAACATATTCTTGTATGTAATGGTTATCACAATGCACAAGATGAACGTCAATCAATTGAGTTATTAATTAATAGTCGTTGTGATGGATTAGTTATTCACTCTAAAGCGTTGAGTGATGAAGAGTTACTCGCTTATGCTAATGAAGTGAAAAGCATGGTGCTAATTAATCGCTTTATTCCTGAAATTGCAGAGCGCTGTATTGCACTTGATAACTATAAAGGAGCATGGATTGCAACAGAACATCTCATTCGTCAAGGTCATACGAATATAGCTTATATTTCTTCTACCCATCATATTGAAGATGCTACACAACGAATGGCAGGGTATAAGGCCGCATTGAGTGCTCACCATATTGAGTTATCTGAAAGTTATATTGCTTATGGTGAGCCTGAAGGTGAGGGTGGTGAATACGCGATGACAAACCTATTAACCAAATCTATCGATTTTACTGCTGTTGTTGCATACAACGATTTTATGGCGGCTGGTGCTCTGTGTGTGCTTGATGAGAATGAAATTGCCGTTCCTGAGAAAATATCAGTTATTGGTTTTGATGATGTTTTAATTGCGCGTTACATTCATCCTCGTTTGACAACTGTACGTTATCCCATTCAGATAATGGCAGAACAAGCTGCGATATTAGCGATAAAGCTTTCTTGTGGTGAAGTATTAAAACAAAAACAATCTATTTTTTCACCAACATTAGTACAACGTAATTCTGTTTATAATCTTAACCATCGTATTTAGTCCCATTATTTTCCTACCTACTGTTCGATAATTTAATAATAAAAAACTCTTAATTATTGTATTAATTGAGAGTTTATTGTCTTTATTTTTTAATAATGTAATCGTTATCACTGGTTTTTTCGTTATAAATAAGGATGTTAAGTATTTTATTTTCTGAAGTGAAATAATGTTTTTTACTGTTAGTTGATAGGTGATTACAAGATTAGAGGTTTATTTTATTCATTTATACTAAGAAATACCTAATTGGCGGTAAAATTGTGAACAGAGTAACGGAAACGTTAAATGAAAACGTTTACATTGATTTCCTATTCTCTCTAATGAGTCTGAAAGGAAAATTATTATGCATACAGAAAGTGTTGGTTTAGGCACAATAGACTATGCAATCTTTGCCCTCTATGTCGTCATTATTGTTAGTCTTGGTTTGTGGGTATCTCGCAGTAAGGATGGAGAAAAAAAAGGAACAAAGGATTATTTCCTTGCGGGTAAAACTCTACCATGGTGGGCAATTGGTTCATCACTTATTGCAGCAAATATTTCTGCAGAGCAATTTATTGGTATGTCTGGCTCTGGTTTTTCAATTGGTTTAGCAATTGCTTCTTATGAATGGATGGCGGCGTTAACATTAATTATTGTTGCGAAATATTTTCTTCCTGTTTTTATTGAAAAAGGGATTTACACCATCCCTGAATTTGTTGAAAACCGTTTTAAAAGCCGTAATTTAAAAACCATTCTTGCTGTGTTTTGGCTAGCATTATTTATTTTTGTGAACTTAACATCTGTATTATATTTAGGTTCATTAGCGTTAGAAACTATTCTTGGCATACCAATGATGTACGCCATTATTGGTTTAGCGTTATTTGCTGTTGTTTATTCACTCTATGGTGGGCTTTCTGCTGTAGCATGGACTGATGTTGTTCAAGTTTTCTTTTTAATATTGGGAGGCTTATTTACAACGGTATTAGCTGTCAGTTATATCGGTGGTGATGGCGGTATATTTGAAGGCTTAAATAAAATGACAGAGGCCGCACCAGATCACTTTAAAATGATCTTAGAAAAAGATAATCCTCAATTTACGAACTTACCAGGTATCGCCGTATTAATAGGTGGGTTATGGGTAGCTAATTTATATTATTGGGGTTTTAACCAATATATTATTCAGCGTGCATTAGCAGCTAAATCTATTAATGAAGCACAAAAAGGATTGGTATTTGCAGCCTTTTTAAAATTAATTGTGCCTATTTTAGTTGTCGTTCCTGGTATCGCTGCTTTTGTTATAACAACAAACCCAGAATTAATGGCAGGCTTAGGTACGATGGCACAAGAACATACGCCAACATTAGCTCAAGCTGATAAAGCGTATCCTTGGTTAACTCAATTTTTACCTGTAGGTGCTAAAGGTATCGTATTTGCAGCCCTTGCAGCTGCTATTGTTTCTTCTTTAGCTTCTATGCTGAATTCTATCGCGACTATTTTTACGATGGATATTTACAAAGAATATATTGGGCCAAAAGCCTCTGAAACGCATTTAGTTAATGTAGGTCGTATTAGTGCTGTTGTTGCATTAATTATTGCATGTTTTGTTGCACCATTATTAGGTGGTATTGATCAGGCATTCCAATATATTCAAGAGTATACAGGTTTAGTCAGTCCAGGTATTTTAGCCGTATTCTTACTAGGGCTTTTCTGGAAAAAAACTAATGCCAAAGGGGCTATCATTGGTGTGGTGTTATCTATCCCGTTTGCATTATTTTTAAAACTTATGCCACTAGAAATGCCATTCCTTGATCAGATGCTTTATACCTTTATATTTACCACTGTGGTTATCGGCTTAGTGAGTTTGACTTCAACAAAAACAGATGACAGCCTTGGTGCAATTGTTCTAACAAACAATACCTTTAAAACACAAAGTGGTTTTAATATTTCCTCTTATATAATCATGATTATCTTATGTGTTCTTTACGCATTATTCTGGTAATTCATTAAATTAAATACGTAGTTAAAAGAAAAAACAGATGATTTTTTATCATCTGTTTTTTTTGGTGCATATTTATAAAAATAATTTAGTGACGATGTTCTAATTTTGCATTGATACAGATTAAAAAAAAACACTATAGAGTAAAAGAAATTCATTCTCATCAATAAATGATTACGATAATATCAATGATTCTCATTTGTGTGCTTATTATGCTATTTTCAGGGAATTACTATGAACTATAAACTAGGCGTTCTTACCGCCTGCATCTTATCTGCCTCATATCCGCTATACGCACAAGAAAATCAAGAAGAAAGATTAGTCGTATCAGCGTCGGGCTTTTCTCAGCAAATTACTGATGCACCAGCAAGTATTACTGTTATCAATAAAGAACAACTAACCCAAAAGCCAATTCATGATCTTGGTGATGCGGTAAAAGGGGTTGAAGGCGTCAGCGTCAATGGTAATGCCAATAAACAGGATATTACTATTCGTGGTTTACCTGGTGACTACACGCTAATTTTAGTTGATGGTAAACGCCAAAATAGCCGTGAATCGCGCCCTAATGGAAGTGGTGGTTTTGAAGGTAGTTTTATGCCTCCCATTGATGCCATTGAGCGAATAGAGGTTATACGTGGACCAATGTCTTCTCTTTATGGTTCTGATGCTATGGGTGGGGTAATAAATATTATCACCAAACCTGTTACTAAAGAATGGCATGGTTCTGTTGGCGTAGGTGGTACATTACAGCATAACCGTGATGCGGGTGATTCTATTGATGGCGACTTCTATTTATCAGGACCATTAATTGAAAATAAATTAGGTTTACAGCTTTATGGTGGCGGTTATTTACGTCAAGAAGATAAAATTGTTTATGGCCAAGGTAAAAATAATAATAAGAATATTACGGCAAAATTAGCTTTCACCCCGACTGATAACCAAACTATTTTATTAGAAGCAGGTCGTACTACATTACAACGTACTACAACGCCTGGTAAATCTATGAGTCAGTTTACTATTCGTGGTGGTAAAGCTGATGAAAATAAAATGCTTGAGACAAATAATGATCGTAATCATTGGGCATTAACGTATAAAAATCAATTTGATATTCTGCATTCAGAATTGAGTGTTTATCAAGAACAAACCAAGCGAATTACAAAAACAGAATCTATTGATAAAACAACCAAAGAACGTCACGAATATTATGAAGATCGTCGCCCTGAAATAACCAATACAGTTGTTGATGCAAAATTTACTGCATTTTTACCTAGTAACGTAATGACCTTTGGTGGTCAATATCAATATGCACGTTTAAAGGATGAGTCATCAACAGGAAAGGGAATTAAAAACTCTACGATCACGGCTGATCAAAAAGCGTTATTTCTTGAAAATGAATATAGTGTCACTGACGATCTCGCTTTAACAGGGGGAATTCGTTTAGATGATCATGAATATTATGGCAATCATTGGAATCCACGTGCCTACGCTGTTTATCATTTAACTGATGAATTTACGTTAAAAGGCGGAATTGCAAAAGCATTTAAAGCCCCAAGCTTACGAGAAATTAGTCCTGAATATGGTACATCGACAGAGAAAGGCCGTGCCATTATGTACGGCAACCGTGATCTCAAACCAGAAACCTCAGTCAGTGAAGAAATTGGTGTAGGTTATGATAACGGTGACGGCATTACAGCTAACCTGACTTTCTTTAATACAGAATTTAAAGATAAGTTAACGAACTATGATACTGGCGAAATTGATCCTATTACTGGCTTAAAACTCTATGAATATAATAATGTTGGTAAAGCGAACATTAAAGGTATTGAAACATCTATTGCGTTCCCTATTGCACAAGCGTGGAGAATCAGTGCGAACTATACGTATATCAATTCAAAACGTAAAAGTGATGATGAGAAATTGGGCTCAGGTGAATCATTAAAAGGTTATCCTTTAGATATGACACCAAAACACAGTGCAAATGCGCGTATTGATTGGCAATTTGATGAAGCAATGAGTTTCTATGCTAATACCGCATATACAGGTAAACAAGTATGGGCTGCACAACGTAATGGTTTTACTGGTCCTCGTTATCGTAGTGGATACACCACTTTTGATTTAGGTATGACCTATAACTTTAATAAAAATACGATGCTAAATATGGCTGTATTAAATATTACAGATGAAACAGGTCCTGCTGTAAATGACAACGGTGGTAACTGGGTTGTTGACGAAGGACGCCGTTATTGGGCAAATATTAAATATAGTTTCTAACTTATACTGATATAAATAAACCTCATATAAAAATGAGGTTTATTTTTATATCAAGAATAATTCTATATTTTATTTTTTATATTACTGACAGAGTATCTGATTTATGCGAATACTGATGTTATTTGGAATAGTTATGTTATCAGCCGTTGCTCAAGCAAGACCCAACCAAGTGGTTCCTGAAATTGAACCTCAAGCAATATCTTATTATCATATTAATGAAAAAGAGATGAGTTATCAGGGGAACCTCTACCGCATTTTTTTAGCTATTCCTAAAACAATGAAAGAGATTGATAAAACAACGCTTATTTATAGCGTTGATGGTAATGCACAATTTCCGCTTATTGTTAATGAAACGATAAAACAAGATATGAAGTCATTACCTGCAATTGTTAGCGTGGGTTATGTCGGTGATAAAGCCTATTTTATTAATGAAAGAACACGTGATTATACACCTAACGTTTCTGGTGAGGAATTTAGCAAAGGTGGCAATGCAGAAAACTTTTACCAGTTTATCTTAACTCAGGTAAAACCCTATGCATTAGCGCAGTTAAAACAAAACGATATCACTGTGACAAAACAATCGTTATTTGGTCACTCTTTTGGTGGTGTATTCACTTTATATGTTTTATTTAATCATCCTGAGTCTTTTCAGCATTACACCGCAGCGAGTCCTTCTTTATGGTGGGGTAAAGGTGAATGGGTAACTAAAGATAAATGGCAAATTATTCCTAATGATATTGCAGTGACAATAACATTAGGCGAAAAAGAAGAAATGCCTGATCTTAACAAGATGAGTGAAGAACAACGCCAAAATTACAAAGAGCGTAGTAGTTGGCTAACTGCGCGCCAATTATGCGATTACTTATCTGAAGCAGGAAAATTATGTGATTTTCATCTTTTAAAAGGTAAAACACATGGTGGCTCTATACCTGATGCGATTACGATAGCTGTAAGTAATAGCGCTGAGTAATATTTTACAGAGTTTTTATTTCCACTGCCTTATTTTTAGAAATAGGGCAGTACTTCATTTATCTACGTATTTTTATCTATTTCTATTATGGGTATTAATCTAGTAATAATCTTATTTTATAAAAATAAAGTCCTCAAGAGGGCTACTCTTTTTCATTAAAAGGGCGATAATAGAGATAACATAAGTAAAATTGTTTTCTGGCATTAGTTTTTATAATTTTATTTATTAATAGTTAAGCGCTATATTCGCGTCTCCTGAAATATAGGGACGCCAACCACTGTTTTCATCCTTGTTCTTTCATCTTTCCTAGATGAAAGGCGGGTCAATACCTGACTTCGAGAAAACAGCCCATTATCAACTGCTTTTAGTGTGGAGACGAGGGTAGTGAAACAGAACACTACTTTGGTACGCAAAGGTGACAGTACGTTAGTACCTGTGGCTGGGTTAACGATATTTGCTATTGCATCAGGCTATTTAATGAGTTTAATTCCACTATCTATGGATAGTTTTGGAATAGATACTTTTTATGCTAGCTGGTTAGCAAGTATTTATTTTATCGGCCTGTTAATGGGGTCAGTTATGATTGAACCCATTATTGCAAGAATAGGGCATCGTCTCTCTTTTGTTGTATTTTTATTATTGCTGGCATTGACTGTCAGTATTTTACCATTAATGCCTTATTTATCTGTATGGATGGTATCGCGTTTTATTGGTGGTATGGCTGTAGCAGGTATCTTTGTTGTTGTCGAATCATGGTTATTAATTGGTGATAATCCTAAAGAGCGAGCTAAACGCTTAGGCTTTTATATGACATCACTGTATGGCGGAACAACATTAGGACAGCTCGCTATTGGGGCCATTGGTACTCAAGGTGCAATTCCATTTTCTGTCGTATTTGTCTTATTATTGATTGCGGTAATGCCACCTTTGTTTTTTAAAAATGGACAGCCTCAAGGTCATGTTCATAAAAGTTTGTCATTAAAACAGATGAACCGTTTAAATAAAGCCGCATTGGTGGGCTGTATGGTTTCTGGCGTTGTAATGGGCAGTATTTATGGGATGATGCCACTGGCATTAAATCAAGGGCAATTTACCACCGATCAAATTGGTGTGTTAATGGCGGCTATTATTTTAGGGGGAATGATTGTTCAACCTATTATTAGTAAGCTGTCTGTGGTGATGAGCAAAACATTACTATTAGCGATGATGTGTTTACTTGGTGTATTTGCTATGGGGATAACCTATCTTTCTAATGATTATATGGTGTTGATCGTCGCATTAGCATTGTTAGGAATGTCATCTTTTGCACTTTATCCTATCGCCATTACATTGGCTTGTGATCATGTGAATGCAAGTTATATAGTCGCTATTACGCAGGTTATGCTATTAAGTTATAGCGTTGGTTCAGCCGTTGGGCCATTAGGCGCGGGCATGTTTATGTCTCAAGAAAATAATGGCATCATGAACTTCTTCTTTGTGGTATTACTCGTTACTGCAATTTATATGCTGTTCGCAAGTTTACGTCGCAAAAGCCATATTGTGTTGAACTAGCAGAAAAATAATATTCCAATTTTATTCTTGAATAATCGAGTTTACCAATAGGTAGACTCGATTTTTATGTAAGTTAATCAATTAAGATTTACCCCATATTTTTATAGTGTTATTTAGCAAATTATTAATATTCGTTTTTATAGAAATATTAATAACAATAACTAATAAAATTATGGAGTTTTTCTTTGAAAAAGAACATTTATTTCCTATCTTTATTTGTTTTTCTTCCATTCACTACAGTAAAGGCAATAACTCCAGAACAAACTAAAAAGCTGGTGGAATATGCAACGCATTTGCCGAGAGTGGTTATTTACAACTCATCCTATCGTAAAATCAATTATCCTAATGGCGATGTACACGCTAATTATGGTGTGTGTAGCGATGTTATTATTCGTAGCTATCGAGGAATTGGCATTGATTTACAAAAGCGAGTTCATGAAGATATAAAAACACATTTTTCGGAGTATCCAAGTAAAAAAATATGGGGATTAAC
>NZ_LXEN01000032.1 GCF_001654855.1 Proteus myxofaciens ATCC 19692 | reverse complement strand
AAATAGCAAAAATAGTTAATGTGATGACTTCTTGTATTGTTTTTAATTCTGCTGCACTGTAGTAATTATGACCGATACGATTTGCGGGTATTGCGAAACAATACTCAACAAAAGCAATAAGCCAGCTTAAAATAATAACAATTATCAATGGTTTATTGCCATACTTTAAGTGTCCATACCAAGCAAATGTCATAAAAACATTTGAAACGATAAGAAGAAGGATTGGAGTATATTTATAGAAATTCATTGCGCTATCGCCAGCTATATTAAGGAATAAATCAGAAATAAGAAGAGAATGAGCGTACTGCAAAAAATACTAATTTTCTATCACTTGATATTCAAAATGAGTAAAAAATTATTTTAGTCTAAATTAGATATCAGATTATTATTAATAAATAAATTAAAGTGTAAATTTAGATATTTCTTATTAAGAAAAAGTTAATGATATGAAAAAAATAATAAATAGTAGTATAAATAGAATAATGCTAGCATGAGTGAACTGATTAATTATTTTATCTATTAGTAAATGAATTTCCTAAATTTTTATGTAAGTGATATTACGTAATTTGTATTTTACGATTAATATCAATTTAAATTTTATTATAGGGAGTTAATGTGAAGATAAATTTATTCCTGATCTTTTACAGTCTTTTTATTATTAGCTTTCCTGTTTTGGCGCAAGCGAATAGTGATCCTTTATCTAAATGTTATAAAACAACAGCCCATAAAAATCGAACAGAAACAGAAAGTTGCTTATATGATGAATTAAAATTATCAGAACAACAACTGAATGTTATTTATGGTAAGAGTAAAAGTGACCTTGAGGATATTGATTTTGATGAAACTAAAACTGCGATTGATGCACTAACCGTTGCACAAGAATATTTTGTAAAATTTAGAACCGCAGAATGTCAACGTCAATCTACTTTATTAATAGGTGGTGCTATTGCAAAAGATATTTTTATAGCATGTGAAATAAAACTAAATCAATGGCGAGCTAAATCTTTATTAAATAATTAAATATCTATGATTACTCATTTGGTCAAATAATTAATTGATAGCCTTATCGTAGGCTATCAATAGTTATTTAATCATAGGATTATTTAAAAAATATTGACTTTAGAACGAAGAAGAGGCTTTATCTAATTCACCTAATGCAAAGGCTAAATCAACCCCAGCGATTAATGATCCCGTATAAGCGTCTATATGTGCAATCTGAGCGGTTAATAATGCTATTTCTGCTGTATTTATTTCTGTTACTGTACCTAAACCATTTTTATAGAAATCAACACTTGCTGTATAACTTAATTGTGTTGTTTCTATTAAATTCTTTGATGCTTTAGTTGCTTCAAGTGATGATGTTAGCGTATTTTCAGCTAAGCTCATTTCTCTAATAGCTAACTCTTGGCTTTTTCTCAGATTTTCTTGCGCAATAATCACATCAGATTGTGCATTTTTCATTCTTGCTTGTCGCATACCACCTTCATAAAGTGGAATACTGACACCGATTAAAATATTAGAAGAAGATGTGTTTTGATTAATTCCAGGCAATCCTTGAACATCTAAACTATTATTCCCACCAGCCACTGCACCTGCTAAGTAAACTCTTGGAAAATAATCTGTACCTACTGATGTGGTCGTTTTCATTGCGGCTTGTATCAATTCATAATTAGCTAAAATATCGGGACGTTGAGCTAATGCACTTCTTATTTTCTCATGAGTTAATGGCACAATATTATCAGGTAATTTATCTTGCTGAGTATATTCAATATTAATTGATTGCAAAGGTGACATGCCAATTGATGAAAGTAATAATTGGTATTGATCTTTTTCTTTACCGGTTGCTAATACATGTTGAAATTCAAGTTGTGCAACTTGTTGTTTTGCTAATGCAACATCTAACACTGTTGCTAAGCCACGCGCTTTTTTTTGTTCTATAGCATATAAAACTTGCTTGCTTCTTTCTAAGGCTTCATGCGTTATTTTTGTTTTTTCGTGTGCTGCACCATAGGTGTAATAAGCTGTCGTAACATCATGAATAATTTTCTGGTGTATAAGATTAAAATTAAGATCAGATGCTAAAGACGCATGTTTTGCCGCATCCGCTAATGCTTCTCGTTGGCCAAAGTCAAATAATAACCACTGAAAAGTAATTGCAGGAATAAAGACATGATCAGAAACTTTAATTTTATCAACAAATTCATTATTAGGGAGTTTAAATGTTCCGCGTTGATAACCACTTAATGCCGTTGCGGTAATAACAGGCAAATAAGTACTCTCAACCATACCAATATTAGTTGCTGATTTTTTTGCCATTTCCCACGCTATACGTGTTTCAGGATTATTTTTTTGTGCAACATCGATAAGATCAGCTAATCCATATTCAAGTTTTTGTGGTGGATTATTCTCTGCATATCTTCCTTGTTCAGCGGATGAAAGATATTGTTCAGTTTGATAAGGTAAAGGCTCTGATGCCTGTTGCATAAATGAACGGCTAGTATCGATACAACCGATAAGAGAAAGACTCAATAAAGGGAGTAATAAAGGGGAGATTTTTTTAATTCGCTTTAATGGTGTCATTATGGTTACTTCTCTCATCGATTAATGCATGTATGACTTGCTCTTTTTCTTGAGCTGATAATGTTGTTGGTACAGAATTTAGTACATTATATTTAAAATACTGTTCGGATTGAGGATTATTGGTTATTTTTGTTTCATCATTAGATATAAATTTAGCAGAATAATAATGATAGCTATCTGCTAATATATCGACTAAAAGTTGATTAAAATAATGGATTAATACGCTATTTTTATCTTTGAATTTAGTTTCAAATATTAATAAATTAATATCGTCTTTTGATTTAATAATACCTTCATTAATTAAGGCCACTAAGTTTAAGGCTTCGGCTTGGCTATTATTGGTTTTTAATTTAAGCGTAGCGTAGTTGTTTAATATATTTTTTATTTGTTTATTAATAGTTGTCATAATGGATACAGGCCACACTTTGGTGAACATAATATACATTACAACATTACCGACTAAGATCCCCAAAATACGATCAGAGGCAACATCCATATCAAAACTAGGTTTAAAACCATGTAATACGGTTAATAAAAAAGCCAATCCAACTTGTACACCAGCATAAGATATTCGATCATTTCCTGATGCAACCCAAGCCGCAGGTAAAATACAGAAAAATATTAATACCATAAGGCTTCCAATATCAGAGAGATTAGGAATGATATAAATCAGTGAGATTATGCCAATAAATGCACCAATTAAACACCCAATAATACGTAATGTGAGTTTATGTACAGTCTCACCAACTGTCGTTAATGCGACGACATAACAGGTTATCATCGCAGTATGTATACCTTGCCAATCAAAGTAGTCATAAAATAAATAACATATTAATGCTGCACAGGTTGTTTTAATTGCGAAATATTTATGATTTGGATTCGTAAAGGCATCTTCAACAAAAAAGGGCATTTTTGTTTTTGGTGTAGGTGCTATATCTACTTTAAATAAGATGGCATTAAACTCAGCTAATAAAGCATTTTTATCTTGTTCACTTTTAGTAAGTTTTAACTCTTCAAGTTTATCTAATTTATAATTTGATAAATCTTTAGCAATCAACTCACATTTTTCTGCAAGTGCTTTACGAATTTCAGGTGATGTATCTGATGGTAAACTTAACGCAAAAATAAGTATTTCGTAAGAGTTATTAATGAGAATTTCAAGCTGTTTTATTTCACTTCTTTCCTTTAAATAAAAGAGTTTGATAAAACTTAAGTAACGTTTGCATTCAGCTTGTGTGCTTAGCGCTTCACTAACATGAAAAGATGGGATGATATTACTTTCCAATAAATAATGACTAGTACTTAAAAAACGTTCTGAGAGCTTGTTAAGCAATATTTTTCTAGGGCTTATGCCAAAAAAGTAATTAAAAATAATAACAAGCAACATGGGTGATACTGCCATCAATAATGCATAAAGTAGTAAACGAGTTGCAATATCACCGATTGGAATATCATCAATTAACGTCATTAAAAAGGCGATAACAAGTGCGATAAGATTACCGATATCACCAAGGCTACTGGCTGAAGATAAATACATAAAAAAGCCAGAAAAGAGCGCCATAAAGAAAAAGCGCAACATGATGTGTTGCATTGTCAGGTTATATAAAATAAAGGTAATACAGACAACGATTGAGCATAATATTATCACACCAACACACAGTAAGATATTTTCAACCGCATCAGTTTTAACAAGATAAAGAATGAGATAACAGCTAATTGCTGATTCAGGAATTTCATAGAGCATTGCAATCCCTGCCATTAATGAACAGAGTAATGCTATCCGCCATGATGTTGATAAGCGAAATTTAAAGGGTAATAAATCTTGCTTTATTTGCTTTAGAATAAGCGATGTTTTAGCAATCATCATCTTTCGGCACTATTTTAACTGTCGCGGTGGCTCCAATTCTCATCAGATGTTTTGGCGGATTTTCTAATAAAATTCTGACAGGAAAACGCTGTTCAACTCTAACCCAGTTTAATGATTTGGGCACATAAGGTAAGTCTCTAGGGATATTTAATAAATCTGTCGACATAACACCCCAGCCAATACCTTGCACTTTACCTTTCATAACCTGTTTGTTATTTATCATCGAATAAACAACAACACAGCTATCCATTTTAATATTATCTAAGTCTGTTTCTTTGAAATAAGCAGAAGCAAACCAAGAATCAGTATCAATTAAGGTAAATACTGATTGCCCAGAAATGACAAATTCTCCCGCAGAAGTTGTTAGTCCAACAATATAACCATTACTTGGCGCTTTTACTTGGGTATTACTTAATTCCCATTCAGCCATAGCGAGTGACGTTTTTAATGAATTAACTAATGCTTCTTCTGAGTGAGTATTATTAATCAGTGCCTCAGATGCGATATTCTGTTTTTGAGCTTGTTTTAGACTGACTTCAGCATCACGTTTTAATGTTCTTGCATCATCAACTTGTTGTGCAGTCACAAATCCTTTTGCTAATAGAGGTTCTAAGCGTTTTAAAGATTGTGTTGCTAGCACTAAATTAACTTGAGCTCGTTTTATTTGCTCTTCTGCAACTTCTGAATTAGATGTTTCAGCAATAATCACTCTTTGCTTATTACTTAGCGTTGCTTGCGCAATAAGTAATTCTTCTTTTGCCTGTTTTACTCTAAGCGCATACATGGTTGGATCTATCGTAAAAAGAAGATCACCTTTTTTTACTTCCATATTTTCTTTTACATGGAATGTCTGAATTCGCCCAGGAATAACAGAGGAGATATTAATTTTATTGGCTTCAATTACGGCATCTTCACTTAATGGATTTAATGTCGTTGATTGAAGTGTTTTCCATATTAAAATTAGCAGGATAACGAAAGTTACTACCGTAATAATAACCGCTATCTTTTTTTTATTTTCTGTAGTCATAATTTAATAAGAGAAGAAAAGTAGGGAGATTAGCATCGATGTTGATAATAACACTGCAAAATAGAACAACAGAGGCAGCGGTAATTTATCATCAATAGCGACATAAATAAGAAAAACTCGTATTAAGATCGTGCAAATTAGCCCTAATAAAAGACAAAATAACCAAGATGGGAAATAGGCTCCTAACATTGGCAAAAGAGGAGAGTGTCTTTGTGATGAGCATCCCATTAAATAGAAAGATAGCAAACTTATACTGATAAAGCGGAAATATTTTTTCATTAAGTTCAAGCTCATTAAGTTCAACTAATGAATTTTTGTCATTTTTTGAATCTTAAATTAGTAATTAACGACGATTAAATCACAATGAATAACCTTGTTCAAATTTTTTATTTTGCTTAAGTTATGCTTTATTTTTAAATGTTTCAGTTGTTCTTATTTGTTCGTTTTAAAAGAAGTTTTTCTTTATTGTTACGTAGATGTAACTAGGTTTGTTCCAGGGCCTAGGTACGAAGCATTTTCCCCGAGCCGCTGTTGAGGTCAAGATGTGAGTATCCGGCTTCATGCCTAGCATACGGCACAGCGTGGCTTACTTCTCTTCGGTGAGCAGGTTGTAGATGCTATGTTCGCTTTCACTGATGGTAAAGATACGAGTGATATCCAATGCTGAATTCCTTTTATTGCGTTAAGTATTAAAAAGAAGGTTCCTATAAGTTTTTTGTTTTTTCAGCCAGCAGAACAAACAGCTTCCCTTCAAATGTATCGCTGACTGGCCAGTCGTGGCTTTCAGGAGGAGGAAGTAGAGTAAATCCGACATTCTCGAGCAGGCTGACGTACTCGTTATCGCGCCAGGCTGTCATCTGGCTGCCGAAACGGGTGGTGTGACCGTTTGCCTCTATGGCCCAGAACTGTGTTGAGCTGGTCTGCGCTTCTTCATCCCAGCCATGCTCCGTCAGAAGCAGATGAGGGACTCCCAGAAAAAGTCCGTCTGGACAGCGTTGCCAGCTTGCTTCAGCCATTCCCTGACGTTTAATTTCTTCAAAAGTATGGACTTCAGCGAGCAACCGACCACCAGGCTTCAGCCACAGAGCGCAGCGACTGATAATGGCGCGCGCATCCGCCGTGCTGAACACATTCAGTTCCCCAAACGTCATCATGATGAAATCGTACGACCTATCCGGCAAGTATGCGCGGATATCCTGCTGAATATAGTCGATATTCAAACTGGCATTCTGCGCCTGCTGGCGAGCCCAGCTTACGGATGCCGGTGAAAAATCAACGCCGGTACAGCGAAATCCTAGCTCTGCTAAGCGGTGAGTATAAAAGCCGGGACCACAGCCGAGATCGAGGATCTGTGCGCCAGGTGATAACTGTCTTGCTATCCACTCTACCTGTTGCTCAATGACGCTCTGTCTACGGCTGGCCCAGTCGTGATCCTGCGATAAATGGTTCGCCAGCATGCGTTGGCTGAAGGCGGGTTCATTCCAGGGAATTTTACTTTCCTCCGCTGACAGCTGGATGTGTTGGGATGCAGAAATAAGAGTATTGATATCCATTATACTTTCCTTAGCAGTTATCAAGCTGAGCGCGAATATTATTCAGCACGGTGGTGTTGATGTGGTACGGCTGACCATTGACGGACTTGATAAGTTTCTTGGTTTTGAGTTTTTTGAAAGTAGCGAGGGGGCAGTCGGTGCGCAACAGCTCTTCACTGAAGTAGCATTCAACGGCGGTGATGTGGTCAGGCGCATTACCGCCACTTTTGGCGAGTACGTGTAAGATACGTTGTTCCTGACGGGATAAATTCATACTAAAGAACCTGTTTAATCATTATGTGCAAAACTTGCAAACACACTGAGGTGTCCACATTCGATTTCGGCGCATTGATAATCAGTTCGACCTGAAAAGGTCGGTAAGCTGATTATCGGATGATTACATTCTCCAGCATCAAAGCCTCGGGTTGAGTTGAAAGGTATTTACAGGATGTAATGTTAACACACAATTTAAATATGGGTATGTATGGTACAATAAAGTGCGATTTATTTCATAAAACTCTATTTTTTAACTTTGGCCTATCCATGTTGATTCACATAGAATATTGTTAGCAATGTCTGTTCATCGCTCAAAGCGGACTACTAAATTAGTTATATTCTATGAGAAGGTAATATAATATTATTTTTTTCTTGCTAAGTTTTCGCCATAAATCCGAGCGATTTCATATTTTAGTTCTTTAGCTTCAGCAAGACAGATATTTAAAGCTTTTGCCCATTTTTCAGCAGGAACAACTTCATCTAAATTATTAGAGACAGTCACCATAACTAAACATTTTCCACCACCAAGCGGGCCTGCATTTAAGGCTGCATATTTCATGGTTGAATTCAATTCAATACAAGCTTTTCTCATCACCATTACCTCAAAGTAAGATGGATAATAAAAAGGCCCACCGAAGTGAGCCTTTCTAAACTTTAAATGACCCGCGTGTCATTTACGTGTCATTTATAGTTTTTGTTGTCAGTGTATATTCTTTATGATTTCGCTAACTTCTTGTTTTTGAAACCGTTGTCCTATCACTGACCCACCAAATTTGGTGGAGCTGGCGGGAGTTGAACCCGCGTCCGAAATTTCTACATCCTCGGCACTACATGCTTAGTCTAGTCTTTAATTTCACTTACCTGCTGCGGACAGACACGCCACAAATAAGCTAGCTTGATTAAGTTTAACGCTTCAACCCCAAGCTAGGCATCCACGCGATCTCTTTTGGTTTTGACCTCTCTTGATCCCCGTCTTAAGAGCGGAAGCTAGGGAGAGAGGGCTCTACGCAGGTTATTAAGCTGCTAGTGCTTCGTAGTTTTCGTCGTTTGCGACTATTTTTTTGCGGCTTTTTACGAGGCCAACCGCCCCTCGGCATGCACCTTGGGTTTCGCAAATCCCGTCGAATCCAGAATCAGCCCCAAGTTGTTGAAAGCGAGTATAACAGAAAAATAGTAACCATTGCTAGTACTTAACGCGATTTAGCGGTTAGCATTTTTCATAATACGTGCTTTGTCTAATTTCCACTCACGATCTTTGATAGTGTCTCGCTTATCGTGGTCTTTTTTACCTTTTGCAACCCCAACTTTTATCTTACACCACGCATTTTTCCAATAGAGGGAAAGAGCAACCACTGTGTAACCTTCACGGTTTATCTGACCATAAAGTGTATCGAGTTCACGTTGTTTTAAGAGTAGTTTTCGTGTGCGTGTTGGATCACAAACAACATGCGTTGATGCTACATTTAATGGTGTGATGGTCGCCCCAAAAAGATAGGCTTCTCCATCTCGCATAACAACGTAGCTATCACTGATGTTGGCTTTTCCTGCACGCAATGATTTTACTTCCCAGCCTTGTAGCGACAATCCCGCTTCTATCTCATCTTCGATGAAATATTCATGGCGAGCACGTTTATTTAGTGCAATTGTCGCAGAACCTGGTTTATGTGATTTTTTCTTTGTCATAATGTCCACATTATACTGTATGAGCAATAGAAAGAAATCATTTAACCGACTGTTTTCTTTTCAATTGCACAAAAGTTAAGCTATATTCCATTAGATTTTTAATTAATCACTGTTCAATGATATGATCACACACAGTGTTGTCATACAGGAATAACTATGCCTCAGATTAGTCGATCTGCTCTAGTTCCTTTTAGCTCAGAGCAAATGTTTAAACTGGTTAACGATGTTCTCACTTATCCTGATTTTCTACCAGGATGCGTTGGAAGTAAACTTATCAAAAGTACTCCAGAAGAAATGATCGCATCGGTTCAGGTTTCTAAAGCAGGAATTAGTAAAACATTTACCACGCATAATTTCTTAAAAGTTAATGAACGGGTAGATATGCGTCTTGTTGATGGCCCATTCCGTAAATTAACAGGAGGATGGGTGTTTACCGCATTAGGTGATAATGCATGTAAGGTTGAGTTTCAGCTAGACTTTGAATTTACAAATAAATTAATTGAGTTGGCATTTGGTCGTATATTTAGAGAATTGACTAATAATATGGTTCAGGCCTTTACTCAACGAGCGAAAGAGATTTATCGTGACTAAAATATGGGTTGAGGTAACTTATGCGCTACCTGATAAACAATATCTTATTCCTGTTGAGTTAATGGAAGGCAATACAGTTGAGCAAGCGATAATTGCCTCTAATATCTTAACAATTTGTAATGATATTAATTTAAAAAAAAATAAAGTGGGTATTTATAGCCGACCGGCAAAGCTCAGTGATATTGTAAGAGATGGCGATAGAGTCGAGATTTATCGGCCACTTATCGCTGATCCTAAAGAGATGCGTCGTAAACGAGCAGATAAATCTCGCCAAAAAACTGACTAATCATATCCTCATATCGTTTAGTGTCATCACGTTATTTTTAAAGGCTATTCACCATTAAACTCACCCCAATGTATTATTTACAATTGGGGTGTAATTTATTTCGCAATATTTAATATTCTCAGTCTTTACTGACAGGCTGAGTATCAGAACTTATTGATTCAGAATTAGCTGGCTGAGAAAAACCAGGCATATCACCTCGTTTATCGATATTAGTCAGTAAGCCGTTATTATCAAAAGTCAGTACTAATGTTTCTTGACGAACTTTTTCGTGGCCAGGTTCTTCACGGAAAACATAATACCAAGTTTGAGTGCCAAATGGATCTTTTAGCATCGCGGTACCAAGGGCGAATTGGACTTGCTGTTGTGTCATTCCTAGTTGAACTTTTGCGACTTCAGCTGGTGTTAAATAATTTCCCTGATTAATATCAGGGTGATAAACCAGTTTCTCGAACATAGAGCAACCAGAAGTCATTACGACTAAAGATAAGGCGGCAACTTTTAACAGTTTAAAACGCATGATTATTACATTCCTTTTAGGGTCATAGTGACGATGATAATCGACAACGCAGCAATTGAAAACCTTTCACGCTCTGCCTATGACCTTAAATATCGATAAAAGTTTTTTTATCATTAGGCAGCGAGGAGATCTTTTGCGTTTGCTAAGGTATTTTTTGTCACTTCACGCCCTGCTAATAAACGCGCAAGTTCTTGAAGACGCTCTTTTTTAGATAACAGTTTCATTGTTGTTTCTGTTTCTTCACCATTTGTTTCTTTGTTAACAAAATAGTGCTGATGACCACAACCCGCAACTTGAGGTAAATGGGTTACGCACATAACCTGTGTTGATTCACCGAGTTCTCTTAATAATTTACCGACAATTGCCGCTGTTGGACCACTAATTCCTACATCAACTTCATCAAAAATAAGTGCAGGTGTATCCATTTTTTTCGCTGTAATAACTTGAATAGCTAAAGCTATACGTGAAAGCTCACCACCAGAAGCGACTTTAGAAAGTGCTTGGTGTGGTTGACCTGGGTTAGTTGTCACATTAAATTCAATTTTTGTTGCCCCATCTATTTGTAAGACGCTGTCATCAAAGAATGTATCAACAGTAAAATATCCATGAGGCATAGAAAGTTGATGCATGCTACGAGTAATTAACTGGCTTAATTCTGTTGCATAGTGTTGACGCACTTCATGTAATTGTTTTGCAACGTCTAATGCAACAAGATGATCAATCTTGACTTGTTCTATTAATGCATCACAGTCATCATTTTGGCGTAATAGTGCATTTTTTTCTTCAATAAGCTGTTGATGCAATTCATACAGTTCTTCAGGTGTTACATGATGCTTACGAGATAAGTTAATGTATTTCGATATTCTTTTCTCTAATTCAAATAAACGATTAGGATCCATTTCTAGACGGTCGCTATAATGTCTTAGTTCATCACTGACTTCACTTATTTGAATAGATGCATCTTCAAGCATTTCAAGTAATGAATTAAATTGACTTTCCATAGATGAAAGTTCAGTAATTTCATGTTTAGCCATATTAAGCATACTAAGAATATTTTGTTCTTCATTATCGCTTAATATCTGCAGACTGCTTTGGCTTAACGTTAAAAATTGTCCACAGTTTGAAAGACGTTTATATTCTTGGTCTAATTCAGGATATTCACCTTGAACAGGCTGAAATTCATTAAGTTCTTTTAAATGATAATCAATGAGTTGCTGTCTTGTTTCTCTTTCTAAAGATTGTTGTTGAAATGAAGCCAGCGTTTGACAGCTTTGGTGCCATGTTTGATAAGCACTTTTCATTTTTTTGAGTAAATCAGGCTCGTGAGCATAAATATCGAGAAGACGTTTTTGATAACGAGGTTCTAATAATTGCTGATGTGCATGTTGACCATGAATTTGAATAAGAAGAGAACCTAACTCTCTTAATTGAGAAAGAGGCACTGAAGTTCCGTTAATAAAACCACGAGAACGGCCATCAGTAGAGATGGTTCTTCTTAATAAACATTCGTTATGATCATCAAGGTGATGTTCTTCTAACCATTGAAGTGCTGAGGGTGTATCAGAAAGCGAGAAGCGTGCGCATAAATCGGCTCTAGTTGCACCTGGGCGCACCATATTTGCATCACCACGATTACCAAGACAAAGACCTAAAGCATCAATAGCGATAGATTTACCTGCACCAGTTTCGCCTGTGATAGTGGTCATGCCGTTACAAAAATCGATTTCAAGTTCACGGACTATGGCAAAATGACTAATAGTTAGTTGAGTCAGCATAGTGCCTCTCCTGTGTATAAAAACATAACTGTAATTGCATACAGTATAAACTGGTTTTTTATACAGTAAAGTAGTGAGGCACAAAAATTAGAACATTTTTTTTGACCAGCCTAATTTTGAACTTAACGTATTAAAATAATTATAATCTGTAGGATGGACTAAATTCAGTTTTTGCCGACTGCGTTTGATGATAACTTCATCGCCTTCTTTTATAGGTAGCACAAGTTGGCTATCACAACTGACTTCATAATCGATATTTGTTTGTGAAAATTTTAGGCAAATTTGGCTATCACTGCTGATAACTAAAGGGCGTGCTGATAGTGTATGTGGAAACATAGGAACAAGTGCTATCGCATCTAGATTTGGCGTTAAAATAGGGCCGCCTGCGGATAAAGAATAAGCGGTAGACCCTGTTGGTGTTGCAATAATAAGCCCATCTGAGCGTTGAGAAAAAGCGAAACGATCATCAATATAGACTTCAAATTCAATCATATGTGCAACTTTGCCAGGATGTAGCACTATTTCGTTAATTGCAGTACCAATACGAGTTCTTTGCCCTTCAGCGCAAACTCGTGCTTCAAGTAAAAACCGTTTTTCTTCACGATATTGACCCGCGAGAACGTTTGTTAGTTGCTGTAATGCATTATCAGGATCAAGATCAGTTAAAAAACCTAAATTTCCACGATTTACACCAATAACTTTAATATTATAACGAGATAATACGCGAGCAGCGCCTAGCATATTGCCATCGCCACCAACAACAATAACAAGATCCGCGACTTTGCCTACTTGGGTTAAATCGCCAGTTGTTGCATTTTCAAGTTTTAGCTCTTGTGCGACTTGTGTATCAATAATCACGTCATAGCCTTTTTCCTGTAGCCAATAATAGAGCATTTCATGCGTTGAAAGTGCTTCTGGATGACGTGGATGGCCGACAATGCCTATACATTTAAACTCTTTTTCACCTGTTACGGTATTATCTGGCATTTTTTTACCCTCATTTATTGCCTATTCCTTGAAACCCGCTTATAGATCCCCATAATAAACTAAATATGAAGATGAATACTAAAACTACGCGGAGATGTTCATGAGTAGTAAAGAACAAAATGTACATGAAGAGCAAGTCTCAAACGAAAAAGAAGGAATGGGATCTGTAATGAATGAGTCTCAAGAACACGCTAAAACTGAAGAAGCACAAGCTGATTTTAATGCCCAAGCTGAATTAGTTGAAGCGTTAGCACGTATTGATGAGTTAGAAAAGCAACTTCAAGAATCGCAAAAAACAGAACGTGAAGCGATGATCCGTGCTCAGGCAGAAGTGGAAAATATTCGTCGTAGAACTCATCTAGATGTTGAAAAAGCGCATAAATTTGCGTTAGAAAAATTTTCTAATGAACTGTTACCAGTACTTGATAATTTAGAGCGAGCTTTATCTGCGGCTGATAGTGAAAATGAACAAATCAAGCCAATGATTGAAGGTTTAGAGCTAACCTTAAAATCATTCTTAGATGCAGTGCATAAATTTGGTATTGAAGTTGTTGATGAGAAAAATGTCGCATTCAACCCAGAAGTTCACCAAGCAATGACATTAATTGATAGTCCAGACCATAAATCAAATCATGTTGTTGATGTGATGCAAAAGGGATATACCTTAAATGGTCGTTTATTACGTCCTGCTATGGTTGTTGTTTCAAAATAAATTAATAAATGAGTTTTGTTATTATTAACATAACGATGCTCTACTAATAAGCCACACAATAAAAATGCCTATTGTGTGGCTTATTTTTTATTCGATAGAGTCAAGGTGCCAATTAATTGGTGTGCGACCTTGCTTTTGTAAAATATCATTTGCTTGTTTAAAATGACCACAGCCTAAGAATCCACGGTGTGCCGAAAGTGGGGAAGGGTGTGGCGCTCTTAAAATAAAATGTTTATTAATGTCAATAAAACGACCTTTTTTCTGAGCGTGAGCCCCCCAAAGTAGGAAAATAACCCCTTCTCTGCGCTGATTAATTTGTTCTATTACAGCATCTGTAAAGGTTTCCCAGCCATAATTAGCGTGTGAGTGAGCTTGGCCTTTTTCTACGGTTAATACAGTATTGAGCAACAATACACCTTGCTTTGCCCAACTTTCTAAATAACCGTGATTAGGGCGTTTAAAATCATCATATTCATTTTCTAGCTCTTTATACATATTAACTAGAGATGGCGGAGCAGGAACACCAGGACGAACAGAAAAGGATAAACCATGTGCTTGATGAGGTCCGTGGTAAGGATCTTGTCCTAAAATGACGACATTCACATTGTCAAATGGCGTAAAACGAAAGGCATTAAAAACATCTTCTTGTGGTGGATAGATAATTTTACCGGCATCTCTTTGTTGTGATACTTGCGACAATATATTTTGAAAATAAGGTTTTTCTTTTTCTATTCCTATCACATCATGCCAATTTAAGGGTGTAGTCATAGCATAAATCCTGTATTGATATTTTATAGTGTGTAAGCTTACCGATTTCATCAGTGGAAAGAAAATTTTCTAACTTAAAAATGTGTATTTATTGAATTTTTTAAAAAAAAATTGAAAATTTACAAAAAAAATTACAAATAAGCGAAATCTCATTATTGATTTAAAACAATACTTTGCGCATGCATGTCTATGTTGCTTATCAATATTATTGATATTTATCAATGAATGAAGCCATTTATACTGGTATATAAGTAAATAGAAACATTGGTTAGACCAAATACCCAAGTTCTAAATGATAATTAGAATTTTGATTTTGTACCCTGATTGGAGGTCGAAATGATTACTGGTATCCAAATTACTAAAGCAGATAATGACGATTTATTACACTCTTTTTGGTTATTAGATGATGAAAACAACGAAGCACGTTGTATTTGTGCTAAAAAAGGTTTTGAAGAAGGCCAAGTTGTTAGCCGTAAAGCATTAGGCGATATCGAATACCGTGAAGTGCCTGTTGAATCAAAACCTGTTGTACGTGTAGAAGGTGGTCAACACCTGAATGTAAACGTATTAAGCCGTGAAACACTAGAAGATGCTGTGAATAATCCTGAAAAATATCCACAACTGACTATTCGTGTTTCTGGTTATGCTGTACGTTTTAATTCATTAACACCAGAACAACAACGTGATGTGATTACTCGTACTTTCACTGAAAGTCTGTAATTTATAATCAGCATCTCATAGAGACACTGTTAAAATAGCAAAGCCCCAATAGAGTTATTTATTGGGGCTTTTGTTATTAATATAAATCAATATCACGCTTGTTAATTGGCTTATT
>NZ_LXEN01000031.1 GCF_001654855.1 Proteus myxofaciens ATCC 19692 | reverse complement strand
AATAGAGTTATTTATTGGGGCTTTTGTTATTAATATAAATCAATATCACGCTTGTTAATTGGCTTATTATTAATAAAAACTTTATTATTTAATAGATTAATTTTTTCATCTGTTTTATCTATTTCATTATTTAATTTATAAATTTTTTCATCTAAATAAACGTTATTATGATTATTCTCATTTTTATAAATATTAACTCTTTCTAGGTTATGTTTAAAACTTTCAAAGATGGAAACTCTACCTCTTCTATCAAAAACATTTTCTCCTAAAAGATTATAATGAGACATTCCATTAAATATATTTATAGTACTTATGTGTTTCGATAATGTTCCACCTATAAATACTTCGTTTGAAATAATATTTAAATTTTTACTAGATAGATAACCTACATTATGAATAGAAACGTAATTTTTATCAGACAAAATAAATTGAGTTTTATTGTCTTTATTAGTTTGACCACTGATTAAGGTTAAATCGGTTAAGCGAGAGCCTGCACAAGTATAACATTCCACTCCATTTGGGTTAGCAATAATAACATGGGATTTTTTGCCATCAACGCTAATATTCCCATTAATGAATGTGATTTTATCACCAGTGACTTCATTAATAATGATATCTGCTTGTGCTTGTTTGTTATTAATAATAATTCCATTTTTTGATACATCAAATTTTTCATAAAAATTTAAAGAAATATTATTGTTATCTGCTGAATTAATATTGACAATTTCTTTTTTGCTTTTTTCATCAGTTGTAACTATTACATTGGGTGAAAGTGATTTATCAACAATAATATCTTGATTAGCTAATGCCGGATTAATATGGATTAGTGGTAATAATATGAAAAAAAATTTTGATGGTTTCATTAATATCTCCTTATATTATAAGGTATTAATATTAATAAAAATAATTTAATTTCATATTATAAATAAAACATTTTAATTTAATTAATTTTTTTGCAATTTATTTTTTATAATAATAAAACAGTAATAAAAAACCGTAACTGTATACGTAGCTACGGTTTAATATTTCGAATGATGTAGAAAAAGAATAATTTAGATATTACTCTTTAGAGGTTATCTGATTATTGCTCTCTACATTATCTGTCGATGTTTTACGGCGTTTACCAATATTTTTACGATCACGTGTGCGTACTTTAGCCTTAACACCTTTTTTCCCTTCTTCTTTTTTCGCTTTACGCTTAGCGAGCACTTTTTTAGAGGGTTTAAAGGTTGCCTTTTGGCTTGGTGCTTTTGTTTCAGGTTTTAATTGTGCGACAACACGATATTTTATTGGCTCTTGAACATAGCGACCAATTTTGCCTAATAATGGGTGATCATGTGCTTCAACCAATGAAATAGCAATACCTTTGCGACCTGCACGTGCTGTACGACCTATACGGTGTAAATACACATCTGCTGTTCGTGGTAAATCAAAGTTAAATACATGAGTAATATCATCTAAATCTAACCCACGGGATGCGACATCTGTTGCAATCAATACATTGACTCGACCTGTTTCTAAGCGGTTAATTGCATCATTACGTTGGGTTTGTGCCATCTCACCTTCAAGATAACTTGATTTAATGCCTTCTTTTTCAAGCGCAGTAACAAGTTCACGTACTCGTTCTCTTTTACGAACAAAGACAATCGATTTTTTAACATCATCTTGTTTCAGTAAATGCGCTAATAAGGCTGTTTTATGCTCAAGATTATCGGCATGATAGTAAAACTGCTGTATTTTTTTACGTTCACGGCGAGAAGGGTCTGCATTTAATTCAACAGGTTCATTGAGGATGCGTTGTGCAAAATCAATAACCGCATTACCTTCAAGTGTGGCAGAGAAGAGTAATGTTTGTTTACGCCAGCGAGTTTCACCAGCAATAGTTTCAATATCATTAGCAAAGCCCATATCTAACATGCGATCGGCTTCATCTAAGATAAGCATTTCAACAGCACGGCAATCAAAGTTTTCTTCTTTTATGTACTGTAATAGTCGGCCTGTTGTAGCAACAACAATATCTTGGTTTTCGCTGAATACTTCAGCGTGATTCATATAGGCAACACCACCCGTAATAGTGGCAATGTCAACATGAGTATGCGCGCATAACTCTTTTGCTTGAGCGGCAACTTGCATGGCAAGCTCACGAGTTGGCGTGAGTATAAGAATTCGTGGTGGGCCTGATTTTTTACGTGGATAATCAAGCAAATGTTGAATTGCTGGAAGTAAAAATGCCGCAGTTTTCCCTGTACCTGTTGGTGCAGAGCCTAAAATATCACGTCCATCCATTGCCGCTGGAATAGCCGCTTCTTGGATTGCTGTTGGGCGTTGATATCCCTTTTCGTCTAATGCGGTCAATAAACTTTCATCAAGTTCGAGACTGGAAAATGTCGTGGCTGTCATTGTATACCTCTGTTTAGGGCGCGGATTTTGACATTATCCCCCGCTAAAAGCCAGAGGATTTACCTCTATTACACTATATATTATCGATTACAGACCTTATTCATCATTTTGCGCTTAGAACCAATAAGTAAAACGCAATCGCGTATATAAAAAGGTTTAATGTTAAACTAGAGGTGGAGTTTTCCTTATATTACCATATATCTCTTTTTCAATAATATTAAAGATATAGCTATACGAATAATTGAGTGGGTCAATGAATCAAAAGAAAGTGAAAAAAGCAGGGTTGCGAAAAGGCGGTTTTACCTTTAAGCAGTTTTTTGTTGCACATGATAAATGTGAAATGAAAGTCGGTACTGATGGCGTTTTACTCGGGGCCTGGGCTTGTGTTGAAAACGTAAAAAATATCCTTGATATTGGCACTGGCAGTGGTCTTATTGCATTAATGCTAGCGCAACGAGCTAGGCAAGTTGAATGTATAGATTGCGTTGAGCTTGATAAGAATGCAGCAATACAGGCAGAGGAAAATGCACAAGGAACATCTTGGTCTAATTTGATTCATATCTATAATGAAAATATTGATAATTATGCTCAACAAATTAAAAAACTCTATGATTTAATTGTAAGTAATCCCCCTTATTTTGAGCCAGCTATCGCTTGTCGTAATGATGTTAGAGAGCAAGCCCGTTATACTAAAACATTAACGCACGAGGCTTTACTTGATAATGCTCAACGGCTAATCGCTGAAAATGGTACACTTTGTGTTGTATTACCTTATTCAATAGGTGAGCAATTTATTGAAATCGCCGAAAAAAAACAGTGGTATGTGACTCAGAGAGTCAATATAAAAGATAGTGAGGATAAACCTTATCACCGTATTTTATTAGCATTTCAAAGATATAATAGCGATAGAATTGATTGTAAACTTGAAGAGCTTATCATTCGTAATAGTGAAGGATGCTATACCGATAAGTTTCAGTCTTGGGTAACTGATTTTTATTTATATTATTGAATTTATATTTAATACAAGCTTGATTAAGATAGTCTATATTGTTGTAAATAAAAGTATATATTTAATTAATATCATTGTGTTATCGTTTTTTTCTTGGCAAATTGCGTTTTAGTTGATGGTTATTACAATGTTTTTTTGTGATTCATCTTTTAAAATAATAATTGAATTGAACTTCATTCTATTTTGGTGCTCTAAGTCTTGTCGCTCATAAAAACGAGAAGGAATAACAAGAGTAATATGACGGAGTCATTGAAAAATAGTATGAGGCTTGACTTCGGGAGAGTCCATCTCTAATGAGCGAACAGTTAACGGACCAAATGTTGGTTGAAAAGGTACAAAATGGTGACCAGAATTCATTTAATTTACTGGTTATCCGCTATCAACATAAAGTAGCGAGTTTGATTTCCCGTTATGTACCTCAGGGAGATGTGCCAGATGTTGCGCAAGAGGCCTTTATTAAAGCGTATCGTGCTATCGGTTCTTTTCGTGGTGATAGTGCTTTTTATACTTGGCTTTATCGTATTGCAGTGAATACGGCCAAAAATTATCTGGTTGCACAAGGGCGTCGTCCGCCTTCGAATGATCTAGATGCTAGTGATGTCGAAAATTTCGAATCATCAAATGCATTAAAAGAAATTTCGAACCCTGAGAACTTAATGTTGTCTGAAGAGTTAAGGCGTGTGGTTTTTCATACCATAGAGTCACTCCCAGAAGATTTGAAAGTTGCAATTACACTTCGGGAACTTGACGGACTGAGCTATGAAGAGATAGCAGTTATTATGGATTGTCCTGTTGGAACCGTACGTTCACGTATCTTTAGGGCACGAGAAGCTATTGATAATAAGGTTCAACCATTAATACAAGAGTCATAATAATGGGTGAACCATCATTTACTGAAGGGTACTTTATATGCAAAAAGAACAACTTTCTGCATTTATGGATGGTGAAGTTCTTAATAAAGAATTAATGGGCAACATTGGCCGTGATGATGCAATGAAAGAGACATGGCAACGTTACCATTTAATTCGTGACACAATGCGTGGCGATACTGGTGAGGTTATCCATTTTGATATCGCTAGTCGCGTTGCGCTTGCATTAGAAAATGAACCAGTCCGTATAAGTCCTGAACAACAACGAGAGCAGCAACCTAAACCATCTCAATGGCGTCAGCACTCGTTTTTACAAACATTACGTCCTTGGGCAAGTCAGTTAACACAAATCGGTGTTGCAGCTTGCGTTTCATTAGCTGTTATTGTTGGTGTTCAGCAATATAATGGAAAGAGCGGATCTGAAGATTTCCAAGTTGATTCTCCTGTGTTCAACACTCAACCTATTATGGGGAGTGGTGCACCTGTGAGTTTAAATCTTCATAATGACGCTTTAGGAAATGATCAACAAACACGTTTACAAGAACGTAATCAACGTCTCGGGTTAATGTTGCAACAATATGAGCTTGATCGCCGTATTTATAATGCGCAACAAGATGAAGTGCCTGCATCTATAGATACGCAAAAAAGCGTTGCACAATAATTATTCAGTGACAATAACGATACGAATTAATCAATAACGTGTAGGATTAAAACAGTCGTAATGAAAAAAATATGGTTCTTCACCTTACTGCTGGTGGGTAGCCTGTCAGTTTCAACACAAGCCTTGGCACAACCTCAAATGGGAAATGTCGAGGCTTTGTTGCAAAAGATGGGTACTACTAGTCAGACATCCACCTACGAATTATCATTTATCAATATCAACTCTCAAGGTATTGTTCCTATTCGTTATCGTCATACTCTTGTTGACGGTAAGCCACTTGCTCAATTAATGCAAATGGATAGTACTCGACGCGAAATAGTTCAACGTGGTGATGAAATTAGTTACTTTGAACCCGGGTTAGATGCGTTCAGTCTTCGTAATGATCATATCGTTGATTACATTCCAGCTATTATCTATCAAGATTTTAAAACATTATCTTTGCACTATAATTTTATTGATGCAGGAAGAACGCATATTGGCGATGTGCCTAGCCGTGTTGTTCGTGTGTTATCAAAAAATAATGACCGTTATGATTACGTTTTGTTTATTGATGAAACGAGTTACCTTCCTTTACGTATTGACCTATTAGATAAAAATAACAATATTATTGAACAGTTTAGAGTTATAACGGCTACTGAAGGTCAACAGATTAGTGACGAGTTAAATTCATTGCGTACTGTTAATATGCCTCCCTTATTGATTGTACCTAAAACGAAAGAACTCACCTATGATTGGTCAGTGACAGCATTACCTGAAGGTTTTAAAGAGGTAAAAAGAAGTCATAACCAAATTTCTGAAACCGAATTTAATCAGTCTATTTTATATAGTGATGGGCTATTTGATTTTTCAATTTATGTGAATAAAAGTGAACAACGCACTAATTCGCCCGAAAGCGATAAAATGTCCAGGTATGGTCGTAATACAATTTATACTTATGACAAAGAGGGTAAAGAGATAACCTTCATTGGACAATTACCATTTGCTACAGCACAGAAAATTGCAAATAGTGTTGTCTTTACGAAAAAGTAAAAGGGTATAACGTTATGGTGAAAGAGTGGGCTACTGTCGTGCATTGGCATAAAGGACGGGTTTTATTACGTTACGGTTCTTCTGCTGGTTGCGGAAGCTGTCAAGCAAGAGCGGCTTGCGGTTCTTATTTATTAAATAAAATTGGCCCAGAAACGGTTCATCAACTTGAGCTTTCAGTAAAACAACCTTTAGTTACTGGGCAAAAAGTAGAAGTCGGTATCCCTGAAAATAATTTATTGCTTTCTGCCATGTTGGTTTATCTAACGCCTTTAATTGGGCTATTTATTGTTGCAGGTATTGCAAGTTTTTGGTTATCTAACGAATTTTCCATTTTTTGTAGCGGAGCGATAGGCGGAATTGTTGGTTTTTTATTGGCGAGAAAAGTTGCCACATGGTGGAGTAAAGATAAAAACTTTGAACCCGTAATTTTGCAAATAGGATTGCCACCTAATGAACTTAACGTTCACTTTCAAGAATGAATCCACATAAATAAATATAAAATAAATGGAGCGATTAGCTCCGTTTTTGTATGTAATACTTTTATTATTAATGATAGCTTGCTAAAAAGAACTTATATCCTTCATTTTAACGGCTTTAAATAGATACAAAATAATTATTCACCTTAGTATAAATGTTGATATTTGATGAACGTTTCTTTGAGTATAATGTCTCTAGTGTGTAGAATGCGTCATCAATCATAACTCATCTGCAATATAGAGTTTTCGCTTTGTGTCCATGAATGACGCAAAAGCCAGATTTATAGAGCAAGGCAACAGAGAAAAATAATTTCAGAATGAAAAACATACGTAACTTTTCTATTATCGCGCATATTGACCACGGTAAATCGACGTTATCTGATCGAATTATTCAAATTTGTGGTGGCTTAACAGATCGTGAAATGGCTGCGCAGGTTCTTGATTCTATGGATCTTGAGCGTGAACGTGGTATCACTATCAAAGCGCAAAGTGTCACACTGAATTATGCAGCTGATGACGGTGAAGTTTATCAGCTGAACTTTATCGATACTCCAGGACACGTTGACTTCTCTTATGAAGTCTCCCGTTCTTTAGCCGCTTGTGAAGGGGCTTTATTAGTCGTTGATGCAGGGCAAGGCGTTGAAGCTCAAACGTTAGCAAATTGCTATACTGCAATGGATATGGATTTAACGGTTGTCCCCGTTTTAAATAAAATCGACTTACCTGCAGCAGAGCCAGAACGTGTTGCTGAAGAAATTGAAGATATCGTCGGTATTGATGCAACGGATGCAGTACGTTGTTCTGCAAAAACAGGTGTTGGCGTAAAAGAAGTCATTGAACGCCTTGTTAAAGAAGTTCCTGCACCTGAGGGCTCACTTGATGCACCTTTACAAGCATTAATTATTGACTCTTGGTTTGATAATTATCTTGGTGTTGTTTCGCTTATCCGTATTAAAAACGGTAAAGTGAACAAAGGTGATAAAATCAAAGTAATGAGTACTGGGCAGGTCTACAATATTGATCGCATTGGTATTTTTACACCAAAACAAATTGATACCACTTCATTAAGCTGTGGCGAAGTAGGTTGGGTTGTTTGTGGTATTAAAGATATTTTAGGGGCTCCAGTTGGGGATACGTTAACCGCATCACAAAAACCAGCCGATAAACCACTGCCAGGCTTTAAAAAAGTTAAACCACAGGTTTATGCTGGATTATTCCCAATTAGCTCAGACGATTATGAATCATTTCGCGATGCTTTAGGTAAATTAAGTCTTAATGATGCATCACTCTTTTATGAACCAGAAAGTTCATCAGCATTAGGTTTTGGTTTCCGTTGTGGTTTCTTGGGTCTTCTTCATATGGAGATTATTCAAGAACGTTTAGAACGTGAATATGACCTTGATCTTATCACCACAGCACCAACAGTTGTATATGAAGTTGAGCTAACCAGTGGGGAAGTTGTATCAGTTGATAGCCCATCTAAGCTACCGCCATTAAATAATATTGAAGAAATCAGAGAGCCAATTGCTGAATGTCACATGTTATTACCACAAGAATATTTAGGTAATGTAATAACACTTTGTGTCGAAAAACGCGGCGTTCAGACAAATATGGTCTATCATGGTAATCAAGTTTCATTAACTTATGAAATACCAATGGCTGAGGTAGTGTTAGATTTCTTTGACCGCTTAAAGTCGACATCACGTGGTTATGCGTCTTTAGATTACAACTTTATTCGATTCCAAGGCTCTAACATGGTTCGTGTTGATGTGTTAATCAATGGCGATCGTGTTGATGCATTAGCATTGATTACTCACAATGATAATGCTCCTTATCGTGGACGAGAGTTGGTGGAAAAAATGAAAGAATTTATTCCTCGTCAACAGTTTGATATCGCAATCCAAGCTGCAATTGGAAACCACATTATTGCTCGTTCAACAGTTAAACAGCTACGTAAAAACGTATTAGCTAAATGTTATGGTGGTGACGTTAGCCGTAAGAAAAAACTGTTACAAAAACAGAAAGATGGTAAAAAACGCATGAAACAAATTGGTAATGTAGAATTACCACAAGAAGCGTTCTTAGCCATTCTTCATGTTGGTAAAGATAAATAATTTAAGGAGAAAACATGGCTAACACGTTTGCCTTGATCTTAACGCTGGCAACGCTGATTACAGGGATACTCTGGTGCCTTGAACGCTTTAAGTTTAGACCTGCTCGTAAAGCTAAACTAAAGCATCTGCAAGAAATGACGCAAGGTACAGAAGATCAGCAAGAGTTAGCAAAATCAATTAATAAACCAAGTTGGATTGAGAACTTTGGTTCACTTTTTCCTGTCTTGCTTATTGTGTTGATTCTGCGTTCATTTGTGTATGAGCCTTTTCAAATTCCTTCTCGTTCCATGATGCCAACTTTATTGGTTGGTGATTTTATCTTGGTTGAAAAGTTTGCATATGGTCTAAAGGATCCGATTACACAAACAACATTGATTAACACCGGTAAACCAAAACGTGGAGATATAGCCGTATTCAAATATCCACGTGATCCATCAACTGATTTTATTAAGCGTGTTATCGGTTTGCCTGGTGATAAAATTGTTTATGATATGACATCGAAAAAATTGCATATCTATCCAAATTGTAATAAAGCTGTTTGTGATGAAGAATTTGCAGTCACTTATGGTACGGCTTTCCCAAGTGAATGGACATTAACATTAAAAAATGTTCCTGGTGGACAACTTATTGATGGTATGAAGTCTATTCCAATTGAAGACCCTATCTCGACAACAACACAATTACGTGAAGAAGAGAGAGTGGAAACAATTGGCGATGTTGCACATCGTATCATGACTATCCCTGGTGATATGACCACGCCTGATTTTATTCAGCCTGGTTTGCCACTAGGAACTTGGATAGTACCAGAAGGCCAATACTTCATGATGGGTGATAATCGTGATGGTAGTTCTGATAGTCGTTTCTGGGGCTTTGTACCAGAGAAAAATCTGGTAGGTAAAGCAACAACGATTTGGATGAGCTTTGAAAAGCAAGAGAATGAATGGCCAACGGGTGTTCGTCTTAACCGCATTGGTGGCATTAAGTAACTATTAACAAAATAGCTACAGCATTCCTACTTATCTCAGTGTAGAATATGTCACTTCTTTAAATACGATTGGCTTCTGTAATAACAGAAGCCAGTGCAAACGCAACAGTTCTGTTATCCAACCCGATTAATTCTCGTTGACTTAAACAGATTTGTTGCGTGTGCTTCAAACTAAGTAATGGAACTTGATTGCACATGAACACAATATTGATAAACCAGTTACAAAAAAACTGGGTTATACTTTTTCACAAAATGAATTATTACTACAAGCCTTAACGCACCGCAGCGCCAGCAGTAAACACAATGAACGTTTAGAATTTTTAGGTGATTCAATTCTAAGCTATGTGATTGCCAATGCGCTTTATCATCGTTTTCCTCGTGTTGATGAAGGTGATATGAGCCGTATGAGAGCAACACTCGTTCGTGGAAATACGCTTGCTGAATTAGCACGTGAATTTGAATTAGGTGAATGTTTACGTTTAGGACCTGGAGAATTAAAAAGCGGTGGTTTTCGCCGCGAATCAATTTTAGCGGATACGGTGGAAGCTTTAATTGGCGCTATTTTCCTTGATAGTGATATTCAAAATATCGAAAATATCATTTTAAAATGGTATGAGAATCGTTTGGCTGAAATTAGCCCTGGCGATAAGCAAAAAGATCCTAAAACTCGTTTGCAAGAATATTTGCAAGGGCGACATTTACCTCTACCTTCCTATGTTGTTGTTCAGGTTCGAGGTGAAGCCCATGATCAAGAGTTTACGATCCATTGTCAGATAAGTGGCATCGATCAACCTGTAAAAGGGATGGGTACCAGCCGTCGTAAAGCTGAACAAGCCGCTGCTGAACAGGCATTAATACAACTGGAGCTTGAATGAGCGAAGAAAAAACCTATTGCGGATTTATTGCAATAGTTGGTCGCCCAAATGTGGGAAAATCAACATTACTGAACCAATTATTGGGTCAGAAAGTTTCTATTACATCGCGTAAACCGCAAACGACGCGCCATCGTATCATGGGAATTGATACTGAAGGCGAATACCAAGCGATTTATGTAGATACACCAGGTTTACACATCGAAGAAAAACGAGCGATTAATCGCTTAATGAACAGAGCAGCAAGTAGCTCAATAGGTGATGTGGAACTGGTTATTTTTGTTGTTGAAGGTACCAATTGGACACCTGACGACGAAATGGTATTAAATAAATTAAAAACCTTGCGTTGTCCTGTTTTATTAGCGATTAATAAAGTAGATAACGTAACAGATAAAAGCAAATTACTTCCACATATTGGTTTTTTAAGTCAGCAACTGGATTTTCTTGATGTTGTACCAATCAGTGCTGAAAAAAATATGAATGTGGATACTATTGCGAAAATTGTTCGTAATTGCTTACCAGAAGCGACTCATCATTTCCCTGAAGATTACATCACGGATCGCTCACAACGTTTTATGGCGTCAGAGATTATTCGTGAAAAATTAATGCGATTTTTAGGTGAAGAACTGCCTTACTCAGTCACTGTTGAAATAGAACAATTTGTGACAAATGAACGAGGTGGTTATACCATTCATGGACTGATTTTAGTTGAACGCGAAGGCCAAAAGAAAATGGTCATCGGTAATAAAGGCGCTAAAATTAAGAAAATTGGTACTGAAGCTCGTATGGATATGGAAGAATTATTTGAAAACAAAGTACATTTAGAACTTTGGGTGAAAGTAAAAGCGGGCTGGGCAGATGATGAACGTGCGTTACGTAGCCTTGGCTATGTGGACGATTTAAAGTAGGTACTTAAAAGTGGATGGCTGGCAACGTGCATTTGTTATCCATGCTCGACCTTACAGTGAAACGAGCCTGTTACTCGACTTTTTCACTGAAAATGAAGGGCGTGTTCGCATTTTAGCGAAAGGCGCACGAGGTCGCCGTTCTCCTTTAAAAGGGTCCTTACAACCCTTTACTCCTTTGCTCATTCGTTGGAGTGGGCGAGGAGAAATAAAAACACTTCGAGATGCTGATCCTATCTCTTTAGCATTGCCATTAACAGGCACCGTTCTTTATAGTGGCCTGTATCTTAATGAACTACTCTCTCGTGTCTTGGAAAATGGCACTTCATATAGTGTGCTTTTTTTTGAATATCTTTCTTGTTTACAAACACTTGCTGCTAGTGAAATTACGCCAGAAGCCTCGTTAAGACGCTTTGAATTGGCAGTACTTGCTCAACTTGGTTACGGTGTTGATTTTCTACATTGTGCAGGAAGTGGTGAGCCTGTTTCTGACTTAATGACTTATCGATATCGAGAAGAAAAAGGTTTTATCGCAAGTTTAGTGGTTGATCATAACAGTTTTACTGGGTTCGAATTAAAATCACTCGCGAGTGGTGAATTTCCAACCCTTGATACATTAAAGGCAGCAAAACGATTTACTCGAATGGCATTAAAACCTTATTTAGGTGGAAAACCGTTAAAGAGTAGAGAGCTTTTTAGGCAATTTGCCATTAAAAAAATACCAAAGAAAAGGGCATTGATAGCAGATCAATAATATTGTCTTTTTCTTCTCTATGGAATGTGTAAACTAAGGTTATGCAACATTATTTTTCAGGAGAACAGCATGTCTGATATTCTACTTGGCGTTAATATTGACCATATTGCCACTTTACGTAATGCTCGCGGTACAACTTATCCAGATCCTGTTCAAGCGGCATTTATCGCTGAACAAGCAGGGGCTGATGGCATTACAATCCATTTACGCGAAGACAGACGTCATATTACTGATCGTGACTTAATGTTAATAAGCCAAACAGTTCAGACTCGCTTAAATTTGGAAATGGCCGTCACAGAAGAGATGATAGAAATTGCCTGTCAAACACAGCCTGATTTCTGCTGTTTAGTTCCTGAAAAACGCCAAGAAGTCACTACAGAAGGTGGACTCGATGTAGTGGGTAATGAAGAAAAAATAGCAGATGCCATTAAGAGACTGGCGCTTGCGGGTATAAAAGTTTCACTTTTTATTGACCCAGACCATGAACAAATTAATGCAGCAGATAGAGTCGGCGCGCCTTTTATTGAAGTCCATACAGGGGCTTATGCTGATGCTGAAGATGAAATGGCGCAAGAAAAAGAATTTGTTCGAATTAGAGATGCGGTAACTTATGCAGCATCAAAAGGATTAAAAGTAAATGCAGGGCATGGGTTGCACTATCACAATGTACAACGCATTGCAGCTTTACCGGAACTGTATGAACTAAATATTGGTCATGCGATTATCGCAAGAGCGGTATTTAGTGGCTTAGCACCCGCAGTTGAAGAAATGAAACGCTTAATGCGAGAAGCGCGTCGTTAATGGCTATTATTGGTTTAGGTATGGATATCGTTGAGATATCACGTATTGAAGAAATAATAGGGCGTTCTGGTGAACGCCTTGCTCGCAGAATTCTTACTGATAGTGAATGGGATATTTATCAAGAACATAAACAACCTGTTCGCTTTCTAGCAAAACGCTTTGCTGTAAAAGAAGCGGCGGCAAAAGCATTGGGAACAGGAATACGTTTAGGTCTTGCTTTTAACCATTTTGAAGTACGTAATGATGAATTAGGAAAACCTACTTTACATTTTCTTGCGGTTGCAAAAGAGATGGCAGAAAAAGCGGGGATAAATTCAATTCATGTCACACTTGCTGACGAACAACGTTATGCATGTGCAACGGTTATTTTAGAAAAATAACGCGCTTAAATTTATCGTCCATTTATTTTAAGATTACCTTACAAGGCTAAATTTTGTCGGCATGATGGATCAAGACAAATTTTTCCCATAATGCATCTTGTGATTCGGTATGAGAAGGATCGATGATAATCGTATTGGTAATAGGACAAACCGATTGGCAAGTGGGTTTATCGTAATGACCTACACATTCAGTGCAAAGGTTAGGATTGATTCCATAAATATCATCTCCCATTGAAATAGCATCATTAGGGCATTCGGGTTCACACATATCGCAATTGATGCATTTCTTCGTAATTAGTAAAGCCATATCAGTCACTTAACATATAAATTATTAAATTTCAGTAACTTATATCTTGCACTTATATGTTACTCTCACATTTCTATTTTAATTCAATGTGATGTGCTAAAAATATTCGCCACTATACACATTGTTTTACTGCATATCATGTTATACGCAGTGAGGTGATTACTCTATACATAATCTTAAAGATAAATTTGCTAGAGTTGTTTTAGAGTATACCAATAAATATGAAATCACTAAATATGAAAAAGCCTATGTGCTTTCATATAACAATAAAAAACACCCCAAAGTTGGAGCCCAACTTTTAGGGTGCCATTCATAATGAAGTGGGTTTAATAATTTTAATAGATAGTTTATTTATTTAAGAAAGGTAAGAGTTCTGCTAATAGTTGCTCAGGACATTCTTCTGTCACAAAGTGACCGCACTCCGTTAGCATAACGCCTTTTAAATTTGTTGCTCTTCCTTCTAGCGTTAATTGAGGCGCATCACGGGTAGCATGATCAGCGCCTATCGCTAGTACTGGCATAGTCAATTTTTTCTCAGCACGTAATGTATTTTGCTCTATCGTTTGTGGAATAGCACGGTAATAGGCAAAGCCTGCTCGTAATCCACCTGGTGAAGTGTAAGCATCAATATAAGTTTGTGCAGCGACACTATCACGTCGATAAGACCAGTGGTCAAAAATAAAATTGAGATATTCACTTTCTTTGCCTGCTGTTAGCATTTCAGGTAAATCCGGCACTTGGTTAAACATAAAATGCCAAAGGAAAATATTCTCTTCTGGTTTAACAAATATAGTCGGTGCTGACGCTAATCCCGGGATAACAGCTTCTGCTAAAGCAATCTTTTTAATCACAGTAGGATAATCGCTGGCTAAAGCATAACCTACCCACATTCCAATATCATGACCGACGACAGAATATTTTGTGTAACCTAATTGCTTCATCATTTTATATAAAATTGTCGCCGCAGAGCCTGTATCATAACCACTTTCTGGCTTATCAGAATAACCTGTTCCTATAGGATCGACCGCTATTGCGGTATAACCATTTGTGGCAAGTTCTGTCATCACATATCGCCATGTATACCAAGTTTGAGGCCAGCCTGGTATTAGTAAAACAGGTTCACCGCTACCAACAGTAACGTAGTGAATGCGTTTACCATCTACTTTCACATAATGATGCTGAAAATCAGCTTCGTTGACTGAAATCGTCGCTGAATTTGTTGTTATAGCGTGATTTTTAGACGTGCTTTCTGCTGAAGATACAGCAAAAGGTAAGGCTAATGTTATTACAGCAATAAATAATGCCTTATTTAATCGTTTCATTTATGTTCCATAAAAGTAATTTATTCATATTTTTCAACATCATCAATAACAGAAAATCATATCTAGACTCACTAGTATATTTCTTTACTCATGTTATTATTAATTCTTTGTCAATCGACAAATAATAGAATAAGAGGATCTCTTATTCTTTGTCAATCACTAAAAAATAATTCTTTGTGATTCACTAAAAAATTGATAGGATTTAAACATAATGAATTAAGTGGAGAATTTATCGTGGCAGGTAGACCTAGAGAGTTTGATCGTGAAGATGCATTACGAAAGGCTAAAATGCTATTTTGGCAACGAGGTTATGAAGGTACATCTATATCAGATTTAGTCGAAGCTTTAGGACTTGCTTCAGCACGAATTTACTCTGCATTCGGCTCAAAAGAATCACTTTTTCGTGAAACAATTGAATTATATCTTTCAGAAGAAGGTGCTTTCGCGCAACTTGCAATGCAAGAGCCCAATACTCGTTTAGCCATTGAGAAATTACTGGTAAATGCGGTTGAAACCTATACACAAACAGATAAACCATTAGGGTGTATGGTCGTGCTCTCATTAACTAATTATGCGCGTGATAATGAACAAATTATGGCGTGGCTTGCTAGTTATCGACAATCTCGAACTCAAGCCATTATTTCGCGTATCAATCAAGGTATTGAATTAGGTGATATTCCTATAAATACCAATATACAAGCGTTGGGCGATTATTTTGCAACACTCTTACATGGCATATCAATTCAAGCTAGAGACGGTGTAAGTAAAGCGCGTTTATTAGCTATGGTACAAATTGCAATGAGTACCTTAGATGCGTTTATTTCTTCAACATCTTCGCGCTAATATTTTTAGTTAAGGAATTAGATTAAATGCCGTCTTTAAATTCTTTGCATATAGAAAAAGATAACTGGGTATGTAGTTGGCTTTCAACCTCACAGCCAACATCGGGTGATGCATTTCCTTTTCCATTAGAAATACCTAAGACATTACATAATCAAACAATAAAACAAGCATTGCGTATTAGTATAGGTGGACAAAAACTACGGTTTGTTTTTTCTAATCGTTATGGTAAACAGCCATTAATATTAGGTGATAGCTATTTTTCATTGAATAAATTATCACATTCACCTATTCGTATTACATTTAATGGCAATATTCATACTGTTATTCCTATAGGTGAAATTATATATAGTGACGAAATTACACTTAATATTCCGTCATTATCTCTTATTTATCTTAGTGTTTATCTGCTAGAATTAGTCTCTATCGATACTTTTCACTGGGATGCTCGGCATTTTTCTACATTAGAATATGGAAATCGAGCTAAAAGCATTGCAAAGAATAATGAAAAAATAACTTCTCGCCTATTATTAGAGCGCATCGAAGTATTACCTAGATCGACAGGAAAAACGATCGTTGCTATTGGCGATTCTATGATTGATGGTAATGGTGTTGAAATGGACACTTATCATCGCTGGACTGATTATCTTGCAGAGCGTTTAGTACCCAAAAATATTGCTGTCGTCAATGCAGGCCAATCTGGCTCTCGTTTACTTAAAGACGGTATTGGTATTAGTACATTGTCTCGTTTTGAACGCGATGTGTTAAATCAAGCCGGTGTTAAAGGATGTATTGTACAAGTTGGTTTAAACGATATTGGGTTAGCCGGTACAGCAATCGATCCTTCAAGCGAAATACCAACAGCAGATAAACTCATTGATGGATATCGGCAATTACTTAATCTCGCGCATAAAAATCAGGTTTCTGTGGTAGGTGTGACAATAACACCATTAAGAAGCGTTGATGAATATGGTTTAGAACATTTCTATCAGCCTGAAAAAGAAGTCATTCGCCAGCAGGTTAATCAATGGATGAGAGACGGTGGTGAATTTGATGCACTGATTGATAGTGATAGTTTAATTCGTGATGAACTGCATATTCATCAACTGAGCTTAGAATATGATGTTGGCGATCACCTTCACCTTAATAATAAAGGACATCAATTAATCGCGCATTCGATTGAGCTTGATAGACTATTTTCTCAAGATTAAGTTTAAATTAAAGAGAAGAGTTAGACATAAAAAAACACCCCAAAGTTGGTATTCACTTTTGGGGTGCTTATAGATTAAAGCTTAAGCAATGCTTGCCATTTCTTGTTGTGCTTCTTTTGGTGTTGCTTTTTTGACGATAGCATACACAACACCTGAAATAGCAGTACCCACTGCAATTGCTAATAAATAAAGCAATGCGTGATTAATTGCACCAGGGATCAGTAAGACAAACAGACCGCCATGTGGCGCCATTAAATGAATACCAAAGTACATAGATAGTGCACCGGTAACTGCACCACCAATAATACAGCTAGGTAATACGCGAATCGGATCTTTAGCGGCAAAAGGAATCGCACCTTCTGAAATAAAGCATAAACCAAGTACTAAAGATGCTTTACCTGCTTCACGTTCTGCTTGAACGAATTTATGTCTAGCCAGTAATGTTGCAACACCCATTGCTAATGGTGGAACCATACCTGCAGCCATAATTGCAGCCATTGGTGCATAAGTTTGTGAACTTAATAAACCAACACCAAATGCGTAAGCGGCTTTGTTAACAGGACCACCCATATCAGTACACATCATCGCACCTAGGATAGCACCTAAAATCACTGCGTTAGTTGTACCCATGGTATTTAGCCAATTAGTTAACCAATCCATTAACCAAGCGACAGGATGACCAATCACATAGATCATGGCAAGACCTGTGACTAGCGTTGAAATAAGAGGCACTATTAAAATCGGTTTTAGTGCTTCCATTGTTTGGGGGAGTTTTAATTTTGTACTGATAAAGTGGGCACAGTAACCAGCGAGGAAACCTGAGATAATCCCCCCTATAAAACCAGCCCCTAGTGTCGTTGCAAGCATACCACCAACTAAACCTGGTGTGATACCTGTTCTATCTGCAATTGAGTAGGCAATATATGCAGATAATACAGGAACCATTAATCCTAATGCAGTATGACCACCGATTAAGCTTAATGCCCATGCTAGTGAGCCCTCAACATTTGAAGCATCTAAACCGAAGGCAAAAGAGAGTGCTGTACAAAGACCACCTGCAACCACAATTGGTAGCATGTAAGAAACCCCTGTTAGCAAGTGACGATAAACGCCTCTTTTTTGACCTTTGCTACCAGATGAACTTGATTTCTCTGCTGAACTGCTTCCTTCAGGAGTAAAGATAGTCGCTTCTTTTTGCGCTTTATCTAACTCTTGCGCCGTTTTCTTTAGTGCTGCACTTGTTGAAGTACGATACATTCGCTTACCTGCAAATTTATCGACATTAACTTCAATATCAGCAGCGACAACGACTAAATCTGCCTTTGCTATCTCTTCTGGTGTGATTTCATTACCAACACCCACAGAACCACGAGTTTCAACTTTTATATTCCAACCACGCTTTTTGGCTTCTGCTTCCAGCGCTTCAGCTGACATATAAGTATGAGCGACACCAGTAGGGCATGCGGTTACTGCAAGTACTGAAAACGGCGCTGATGAAGTATCAGCAACCGTGGCGTCAGCTTGAAATAATGTCGCTTCTTTTAATGCCTCTTGTAGAAATTCACTTGGATGCTGAATTGCTTTTTCTAGTGTTCCGAAAAAAACTTTTTTACCAGAAAGATCGCAATTATCAGGTGCTTTATCTCCAGTAATAATCACAATATCAGCGTCAGATAAATTTTCAGCTAAAGTAACATCTTGTGTTGAGGCGATACTTTTTAAAGCATCAATAGCAAGCCAAGATGTTGCAGGATTATGTTGACGATTTGCTGTAATGTAAATTTTCATTATTTCCTTCCTTACTCTGGCTTGAAAGGTTGTAGATCAACACGAGCCATCATTCGGGCTAACTGTTCACGATCAGTAATACCCACATTAGGTTGTGAAACAGCAATAGCTGAAACTGCAGTCGCGAGACGTAAAGTGTGCTCACTAGTTTGGCTCATCATCAGGCCATAAATAAGGCCACCCACCATTGAATCACCTGCACCTACTGTACTGATTACCTCACATTTTGGTGGTTTTGCAAACCAAGCGCCTGATGAGTTAACCCACATAGCACCATCAGCACCTAATGAAATAACGACATGCGCGATACCTTGATCACGTAATTGATTAGCTGCTTCGATAATATCTTTATAAGTCGGTAATTCTCTTCCTGCCCAAATTTCTAATTCACGACGATTAGGTTTGACTAGCCAAGGTGATGCTTTTAATCCGGCAACAAAGGCGTCTCGACTACTGTCAAAAATAACGCACATACATTCATTGCGTAAACGCTTCATCCATTTGGTAAATTCATCTAATGCAACGCCTTTAGGCAAGCTACCGCTGACACAAATCATATCGAATTGACCAGCCCAGCTCAGTGAATCATTCACAAATCGCTGCCAATCTGATTTTGTCACTTCAAAACCGGAAAAGTTTAAATCAGTAACTTCACCGTCTTGTTCAGTCAGCTTAACATTGATACGAGTTCTACCTTCGACGACCTGAAAACGATTCGCAATACCCGTTTCGCTAAAAATCTTTTGAAAACCATCTTGGTTTTCTTTTCCTAAAAAACCACCTACAGTCACATCAATACCTAGATTTTTTAGAACCTTAGCGACATTGATACCTTTTCCTGCAGCATGTAGCCCCGCTGTTTTAACTAAATTAACTTCACCTATGTCAATTTCAGGTAATAATCCTACTAGATCATAGGCTGGATTTAGGGTTATTGTGGCGACTCTACGGCTCATGCTACCTCCTCTCCAAGACCATCATTAATTGCTTTTCCAATAGCTGAAATTGCTTCAGCTGCATCTGAACCTTGAGCATTAATCTGTAGTCGATGCCCTTTTTTAGCACCTAAACTAACGATTTTCATTAAGCTACGGCCATTAACAGGTGTTGCTGCACCGTCAAGATTGGCAACCGTAATTTTGCTTTCGAATTGTTTGATTGTATTGACGAGCAAAGTGCTTGGTCTGGTGTGTAATCCATGAGGGTTACGAATAGTGAACTCTTCAGTAATTCCATCAGCACTGTCAGCGCTTGTATCTTCTATACCTGTAAGTAATGAAGCTAATGCATTGGCATCAGTAATTTTTAGCAACTCATCAATTTTTTGGCTCTGAAGTAGTTGATTTATATTAGAAAGAAATGTTGTTGGTTGTTCATCAGCATACGATACCGTTATCAACATTTTAACGGGTTGTTCTTCATGATTGAAAATATGCTTAGGTGTTGCCAGTGTAATGGCACTATGTAAATTGCCTTCAGGGCTATCGCTTAACCAAATACCTTGGCCTAGATAATGAGGCTTGTGTGTTAAAACATAAGAAACAAATGCAGATGTGACTGTTTCTAAATCTTGCAAATGAACAAGGTTAAGTGCTTGAAGTGCATTCAATGTCTTAGCTTCGGCATTTAATGTTAGCATTGAACCATCACATTTAAGGGGGATAATTTTTTTCTCACCCATAAGAATGCTACGTAGTTCTTCTGCTGAATCAGCATGTGCCATTGCTTGAGCTAAGGTTTCATCACTAATTACATGAGTGAGCTGGCGTAGTAATGTTAAATGTTCATTAGATTGCGCTGCAATACCAATAACAATATAAGCGATTTGATCATCGCCCCAATCAATGCCTTTAGGAAATTGAAAGACGGTTACTCCGGTTTTAATGACTTGGTCACGAGTATCTGTTGTGCCATGAGGAATAGCAATCCCATTACCTAAAAAGGTTGGTGCTTGTTTTTCTCTTTCAAGCATCCCTAGTACATAGCCATCTTTAACATAGCCTGTATCAGTGAGCGCAGCAGCGACTTGTTTGATAGCATCTTCTTTGCTATCTGCCGTCGCAGCAAGATGAATATCTTGTACTGACAGGTTAAACATAGTATCTCCTGGGTATTATTATTAAAGAATCGTTTCAGCTAATTATCGTACAACGCTTGATATTTTACTTAAGTTTGTCTTGTTAGCGTTACCAGTATAGCTGAATCGTTTCGTTTTGATTTAAAAATCTGCTTTTATTTGTATATATTTGTGATCGATCTCTCTCTTAAGAGGATTAAATTTCCTATTTGCAGAATATTTGCTGAAGTGTGCTTACGCTTGTCTTTAATTTTTATAAAAATAGACGTTTAGCTGAAAGTTGGCATTATTGTTGCTAATTTAGTGATAGGTAAACAAACATAATCACTTTTTTGGTATTTTAGTTTAGAATTTATGGAAGGCGTTTCAGCAAAATCGAGAGTCTATATCTTGATAAATTAATTGTTACTAAAATATTATCCAACATAGAAATCAATATGATATCTTTAGCTATTAATTGAAAAATAGTGACAACAACCCTCTATACGATAATAAAGAGATATCCTTGTGAACGAAATTAAAGATGATATTTATTGGATGAATAAGGCGATAGAACAAGCCCTAAAAGCACAGGAAATAGGTGAAATACCTGTAGGTGCTGTGTTAGTCGTTGATAATAAAATCATTGCGAAAGGATGGAATCATTCTATTATCGATAATGATCCGACTGCTCATGCTGAAATTATTGCATTACGTAAAGGTGGGAAACACTTAAAAAATTATCGTTTACTTGATGCGACTCTTTATATCACTTTAGAGCCCTGTGTTATGTGTGCTGGTGCCATTGTGCATAGTCGAATAAAAAGAGTTGTGTATGGCGCATCTGATATCAAAACTGGGGCTGCGGGTTCTTTTATTGACATTTTGCAACACCCAGGAATGAATCATAAAGTTGAAATAACGTCAGGCATTTTAGGTGAGCAATGTTCTATGTTATTAAGCCAATTCTTTAAAAAAAGAAGGGCGGAAAAAAAACAGTTAAAGCAACAAAGAAGCGCAACATTGACGGTAAAAAGTGAATAATCAGCAACGCATTATATTAAATAGACTGACTTACTGTTATTGATAATTAAGGGTATAGGTTGCTTGGCCTTGAAACGGTCCTGTTAATAAGGTTTGATTTTTAATCGCATCATCAGAAGCTTCAACATAAGTTGTAAAATTAAACTGAATACGGTCATTTTTAAGTGATTGTGTCGAAACCGGTTTATTCAACTTAACCTTATTTTGATATTGATCGAGAAAGACAATACCAATGCTTTTAGGATCTTCACCTTGTGTACCCGTTACAGCAAGGTGATCGCTCATTGAAGGATGCTCTGTCCCCCCTAGTGTTATCGTGACACTCTTATAAACGTCTTGGCTACAATTTTCTAAACTAATACTAAAAGCAACAGGTTTAGATTTTTTAAACGTATAAAGATCTTTGGCTGATATTTGTCTAAAGTCGACCACCTTATTCTCATCACCAGCAACAATAGTACAACCATGCGCAACTACGACGCCTTTAAATTCCATATCACCGCCAATTAATTCAGTTGAGGCAAATGAATTGGAAGAAAAAAGCAGAGCTAAAGCAAATAATGGCTGTTTAAATGATATTAACGTTTTATTTTTCATTACATAAATTCCGCAACTAAAGTAGCGTGCGCCGAAAACTCGCCTTCAGGTATGTTACTTCCTGATTTTGCGATAGGCGCCGCTGTAACTTCCCAGCTGCCTGTAAAATTATTTAATTTGCCAACAGAGAAGTATTTATTAGGTGCGATAATACCCGATTTATCTCTTAAGACGATGCCAAGGTTAGAACGATCTACTGGACCTGTTGTGCCTAAATAATCAGAGTTAAAGCTAGCAATACCAGAGCTACCAGTTTGGACTTTAAACATAATTTTACTACTAGGGTTTGTGAAACTGCCACCTTCACATTTTATTGGGATATTACGAGTAATTTTGTAATTTTGCCCATTTAAATAGGTTGATGTATTACCAACATTACCAAAATCAAAAGTAATTGGTGCTCCATTATTAAAGATACATTTATCTTCCGTCGTGATTATTCCTGATGTGATGATAAGTTTAGAGATGGGCTCAGAACCATAACCACTTGGTTTACCCCGATAACTTACCATTGCATACATTTGTGCTATTGCACTACCACTTAAGCTAACCCCATTAATAATGGGCTTTCTTAACCGGAATGTTAATTCACCACTACTACCTGATGAAATATGTGGTTTTGGCGAACTAGGCACTGTACAACCTTGAAGGTCATTTCTATTATTTTCTTTATCAATAAAAGGAACTGTAGGTAGTGGGTCTGGGCCCCAAATTTCAAATTTAATCCGTATATCAACATATTCATTTAACTGGAAAAAATTATTACCAACAGAAGGTAAATCCGTCGTTGCTTTAAAATAAGTCAGAGCCCTTTTATCAATAGAACCATTAGGGCAATATACTGTGCCATCATAACGTTGAGGTAATGAGAATCTCACCGTTGCTATTTCACCAGGACGATTATTAGGAAATGTGGTGTTATCTAATACAGCATAAAAAATATTAGGACCACCATTTGTCGTCACTTCTCCTTGTAAATAGGCGAAAGAGGTGAGGGGCATTAAAGAGAAAATGCCGGTACAAAAAAGCATTAATGATTTGGAATGAATGTTTTTTTTATTGAATGTCATTTTCTTCCTACCGGCATCAGTCAATTAATATTTAGGTTGTTGGTCTTTAGGGGCTGCTGTGCAACTATTTTGTTGGCAAACAAATTTTAGCTCAGGATGTCCACCATAATCATTTACGTACATCATATAGAATTGATTAACGTTGGTTGTTTTCACAGGAATATCGAGTGATGATTTTGGTGCAACCATTAGGCCAGGGAAGGTCGTAAATTTATCGCTATCTTCACCATTTAATTTATGAGAAAGGCCAATAATAGTGATGTAATAAGGTGTTGGATTTTCTGCAATAAATTTATCACCTTGTTTTTTAAAGATAAGTTTATCTTGCCAAACCATTCCTGCTTTTTCAGGAATGATAGCAGTAGGGCGATAGAATAATTTTATACGAGATTGCATTGCCATTTGTAATACGTTGGCTTGCTTTGGTGCTGGTGGAATTTCACGCACATTTAAATAAAACAGAGATTCCCTATCTTGTGGTAATAAACCAATTTCAGCGGTTTTAGTTATTCTTACTACACCTTTTTGATCGCCATCAAGGCGTTGTAGTGGAGGTAATGCCACTAAAGGTGAGGAAACTTTTTGGCCACTTTCATTTTCAACCCAAGATTGTGCTAAAAATGGAATATCAGGACTCGTGTTTTTTAAATTAACACTGGCTGAGTTTTCATCTCCGGTTAACACTAAACGTGTTCTATCTAACGACACGCCTGCTTGCGTATTTGTTGCAACAGTAAAAGCAAAAAGGGAGCCACAACATAATATTTTCAATGTATTTAATGCATTCATACTATTATCTCTAATCATTCATCATATTCATTAAAGTGTCTGACATAAAAGCGATTCACGTTTCAATGGATCGACGATTTGGGCTGGAATAGTAATAGTACATTGTGTTTTACCATTCCAGATAACATTTAGTGATTCATTAAGGCTAACGCCAGCAATATAAACAAGACCATCTTCCATCACCATACCCATGCTTTCGCCGTCTTTATTCGTTAGTTCTGCACCAAATGGCGGATACGTTTTTTCTTTCGTATGCAATATCGCCATTAAACGCTCACCTTGTCTAACAGGGAAAACAGCGTAGCCAATTGCACCTTCGGTTAAGGTTGTTGAGGTGATGGCTTTACGTGTTTCAATATCTGAATTCATTTTATCAACATCAATTCGAGCATCGACATTGTTATAGCTGGTTAAATCCGTTAATACACCAATACCAAAAGAATTTGTTTTGGCACTTTGGTTATTAAATGGTACATCTTTAACACCGTCAGTATCGACCATCATACGTGCTGTGCTTGATGTCATACTGCTACTATGCAGGGCAGCACCATGACGTGTTGCAGTAAAGCCACCTTTAATGGTTGCACCAACAGCCGTATAATTATCTTGCTGATAGCTTGCATTTGCATTGATTTCAGCATACTGAGAACGATGTTGAAAATAACCATCTGTGCTAGCTTTTCTATCAGTACTGAGACCCGCTCTGACACGCCATAAATTGTTATAATCGCTATTATCAGAATAAGAAGCCATTTGGCTTACTTTGCCATTACTTGCTTGTAGGTTATAACCAATATTTCGTCCACTTCCTAATGGGATTGAAACATTAAAAGACAGACTATCATCGGTATTACCTTTATGTTGAGTACGAAATGCTGATAAATTCGTATTAATTTGTTCAATACCCATGACAGAAAAATTACGGCTAACGGTGACGCCATACTGCTCTTGAGTATTTTGATCCCAATAGTTTTGATGGCGATAAGAGAGATATAATGTGGTCGTTTTTTCAATATCATCAGCCCAGAATGTTTTATTCCCAGTGATGGTATACATCTCTTTTTCATAACCGTTATTGTTTATGCCGTTGTAACGCTCATCAATATATTGTGAAAAAGAACGGAAAGTTTTTTCTGAAAAGCGATAACCCGCGAAAGTGATAGTACTATGGTATTCATCAAATGTTTTTGCGTAGTTAAGCTTAAAGGACATACCGTTAATTTTATCATCATTAAATGTCTTACTATACGATTGAGTAACATCACCTGATAATGTACCAAAACGACCAATGTCATGGCCTAAACCAATAGACCAAGCGTTATAATCTTTTGCTGTTAATAATACTCCGCCATAAAGGGACCATGTATTGTTTACACCCCATGAAAAATCGCCTTGATAGAAAACGGGACCTTGCATTTTATGGTTAGTAATTGATGATTGACCGATTGAGGTGTTATAGCGAATAGCGCCAGGCCTTGTCATGTAAGGTAAATTAGCGGTTTGTACTTGAAATTCATTAATTTTTCCATTTTGCTCTTCGACTGTAACATCTAATTGGCCTTGCACAGTATTTTGTAAATGCTTAATAACAAAAGGCCCCGCAGGTACGGTTGTTTCATAAATTAAGCGGCCATTTTGAGTCACGGTGACTTTTGCATTCGTATTTGCTATACCATGAATTTCTGGAGCATAGCCTTGCAACGAAGGCGGTAACATTCTTTCTTCACTTTGGATATTTGCACCAGTAAAACGGAAACTATCAAAAATTTGAGAATTCAAATAGGTTTCACCAACAGTCAATTTAGCTGCATAGTCTGGCAGTGGCTTATAGGCGTAAATTTGATTCCAATCAAAACTATTACTTGATGAGGATTCAGAAGAATAACTCCCTTGATATTCAGCACGTAAACGCCATTCACCGACGTTTATCCCTGCTTGACCATAACCTGTCAGTGAATTGTTATTACTTCCTTGATTAGGATGTAACGATGTTCCTGTTAAGGTGTAATCTAATAAAAATCCTGAAATACCAGGATCCCATAATTCCGGGGGTGTCCAATTGGTATCTTCATATTTCATCAATGAACGAGGAATAACAATATCAAGAACGCCACCATCATTTTTAACAGTAATACCGGGTAGTTCACTGATATCAAAGCATTCAGGTGATATTTCTTTTATGTATTTTTGATTTTCTTCGCTGATGGTTAATTTTTTTAATAAAGTAGGATCGATACACGCAATAGAGTGATTGGGGGCTGTTTCGACATAATTAATATTTTGACGAGGAAAATCACGACCATTTAGACGTATATCTAAATAATATATGCCCGGGATAATGTAATTTGATGTCGCAAAACGAGAGAGATCAACATTATCTCTATCTTCTGCATCTAACATATGAATGTTAAATTCCACTGAATCGCCATTTTCAGCTTGAACTAAACAGCTCAAACCTAATAACAAAAAGGAAAGAATATATTTCCATATTGTGCGATATAAAAAAGGAATTAACATGAATAAAAGCCTAATTATTATTTTTAATAAAAAGTAATTAAATAATTAATATTTATTTAATTACATCTCATTTTTATTTTATTATTAATAGGAATATTTATTGAATTAAACGCAGAGGAAACCCTCTGCGTTATTGCAGTAATAGTTGCTTAAATTTAATAAATTAATATATTACTGATAGTCAACTTGGAAGTTGATTACTGCTTGGAATTCACCTGGCGTTACTTTTGCATCAGCTGATTCAGCTTGAACATAAGCAACAAATGGAATTTTTGAAACGCCATTAATTAACTGTACAGGTGTTGTGGCTGTGCCCCATTTAACGCTTTTGCTACTCGCATCCATTAAGCCGATACCCGCGCCAGAAGCTGAGCCAGAAACGAAAGCTGCAAGATCTTTGTTTACTGTGTTAAGCACGCTAGGTGTGTAGCTGACTGTTGCTGTTTTAGCGACAGTAGTATCACAGTCTTTTAATTCGATATCTTTTTTAATGTTACCTGCTTTTTGTTGGTTTGCTAAAGCAGATGTTGGAATTTCGCTGAAATCAACAATAACAGGGCTTGAAGAAGACGCTAATCCACAAGCTGAATTAACAATCTCGCCTTTTAATTGAATTTCACCTTTAGTTGAACCAATTTTAGGTGTAGAAGGCTCATCAGCTGTAGCAACAGAATTAATACCAAAAACTAAAGCCGCAGCTAAAGCAATTTTACTCAGTTTCATTATAAATAATCCCTTGAAGGTCATACGTGTTGTTATTAATTAAAAATCGTAACTTTGTTAAAATGCAATAAATTGATTTGCATTCTATTTCGAGTTATTTCGAATTGTGACTGGTTTATATGATATCAATAAGCTCACCCGTTTTGATATAACATTTTGTCAGTTTACGCAATTTTCATATTTTGTTTTATCTATTCCACATTAATAGCGTTTTATATAAGTTTATTATTTTTATTACTCTTATAATGGGTAAAAAAGTTTATTCGGTAGATATATTTAACTGATGATACTGTTAACAATAAATTAACTTTACACTTTGTGATATTATTAACATTGCATTAATGAAATTAATAAAATAAATAACATATTATAAAAATATTTATTTTTCATTGTGTTATGTGTTGGTGATGTGAGGTTTTAGTTAATAATTTAGTAATGAGAGTATTCTTAAGGCAATATTTCTTAAAATAATAATTACTGATGATATTATTTTTGGCAAAATAAGTTAATTTTTGCTTATGATTTATCTATTCTTCTTATCAAAAAAAGAACATTTCAGCGATTTTAAAGACCTGTTTAAGAAAGAGTAATCTTTTTTAAATATTGTGTTACATTTTTTAACACAAATTTTTTGATGATTTTTAACAAAAATCAGATAAAAAATATAACAAAGTTTTATAAGTTATAACTTTTTTCATAATGCGATGTGATTGTAGTGATAGAGAAGAACTCAATTAACGTGCAAGAAAATAAAGCAAATGAGCCTCTAAAAAGAGGCTATATATATCTAGTGTTCTACCGGTACTGCTTTAGATAATGTGTTTTTTGACTGTGATGAAAGTGATATCTCGTCTTTATCTTTGGATAAAATTTTATTTTTACTTTCTTTTGCTTGTAGGTAACCAACAAGGCTAAGTTGATAGCGACGAATATTCTCAACATAGCGGTAAGCTTCATGGCCTCTGGCGTAGCCATAGGGTAACTCGGAATAATATTCTTTTTTACTTAATAGCGGTAACCGCGATTTAACGTCAAGCCAGCTATCAGGATTGGCATTTTGTTGTTCTGTTAATCTTCTTGCATCCAACATATGACCATAACCTATATTATACGCAGCTAAGGCAAACCAAATGCGTTCATCTTCAGGAATAGAAGAAGGTAAACGTGATAATAGGTATTTAAGATATTGCGTTCCTCCTCTTATACTCTCTTCCGGGTCTAACCTATCTTCAACTCCCATACTTGATGCAGTGGGCTGAGTTAACATCATAAGGCCTCTAACTCCTGTAGGAGAAGTTGCATGAGGATCCCAGTGAGATTCTTGCCAAGCCATTGCTGCTAATAATGGCCAATCGAAGGTATCAGCATATTTTTCAAACAATGGTTGATAATTAGGTAATATAGAATCAATTGCAGTAATAAAAGAAATAGTATCAAAGTAGTCGAATGAGCCGACATGCCCAAAATACTTCTCTTCTAATCGTGCTAAAACATCTTCTTGAGAAATTTGATTAAAGTAATCTAACATCGCGGCATAAAGGCTATTATCTTCATTATTTGGCAAATACCATGTTAATGGGCGACTTTCTGTCACTTCAAATCCAACAGCAACATTAGGGTGAATACACTGTTGTACTGCAACACTAATAGAATCTGCTAAAACATAGGTAATTTTGCCTTCAGATAAGGCTTCTAATAGTTGTGATGTGGTTTGTGTTTGTGACTCTTCCCATTCTAGTTCGGGGTATTGTGTTTCTTTTAATGTACGTAATAGACTGGCATGAGCAGAGCCTGCCGTGACAACAAGATTACCATCAATAGCATCAAAACTACGTGGACGTAATGTACCTTTACGATAAATCAGTTGTTGAGAGACTGAAAAATAAGCAGGTCCACTGCGTGTTGCGCTTAATCTCTCTTTATCATAAAGAAGTCCCGCTGCAATAAAGTCGGCTTTGTTATTCTCCAAATCATCAAAAAGTTGGTTGATATTTGTCCGCATATTAACGACAAGCTTGACGCCTAGATAATCAGCAAAGCGCTTCACTAATTCATAATCGAAACCTACGGGGTCCTTTTTATTATCTATCGTTATCAATGGTGACGGTATCGTACTTACTCTGAGTTCACCACGAGATAAAATCTTATTTATCTGCACTTTTTGCCCATCAGGCCAATTAATGTTCAAAGCAATAATTGCCGCTGAAAATAGCGCGATGATAACGATAACGAAATAGTTTATCCTTATATTATTCAATAGGTTGGTTCTCGTTAACGTTGTTTGTTCTTGTGTGTAAAAAGGTTAATTTAGCATGGATAAATTAACAGTAATCTGACATTTTGCTCAACATCTTAAGAAGACGCAACTTGATTACACCAATTAATTACGAAAACACACTAAGTTAAATGGTGTTGCTTTGTTTACGCAAACGGTTTCGTCAAATGAATTATTCTATTATACTAGTCGTGTTTTCCCTGAATTAGGGTCAGGTTTGCTGCTAAAAGAGAGAATTCAATACTATGGAAATCCTGCGTGGCTCCTCCGCTTTATCTGAGTTTCGTATTAATAAATTATTAGCCCAGTGTCAGGAGAGTCACCTTCCTGTTCGTGGTATTTACGCTGAGTTTACCCACTTCATCAAATTAGACGAGGCATTATCTGAAGATGAAGAACGTAAATTAAGCAAACTATTACAATATGGTCCTTCATCAGCAGAGCATGAGCTTGTTGGCGAAATGCGTATTGTTACACCTCGACCAGGTACTATTTCACCATGGTCTACAAAAGCAACAGACATTGCACATAATTGTGGACTGACAAAAGTCAGCCGAATTGAGCGTGGAATTGCCTATTTTATTAACTGCGATTCTATGAATGAAATGCAGTGGCAACAATTATACGGTTTTATTCACGATAGAATGATGGAAACCGTCTTTTTAGATAATCAATCAGTCAACGCTCTTTTTGTAGAGCAATCGCCAGCGCCTTTCATCACAATTGATGTGTTAGAGAAAGGTAAGCAGGCTTTAATGCAAGCAAATATCGAAATGGGGCTTGCACTTGCTGATGATGAAGTTGATTATCTTCTTGAGGCCTTTACGCGATTAAATCGAAATCCAACTGACGTTGAGCTTTATATGTTCGCACAAGCTAACTCAGAGCATTGTCGCCATAAAATATTTAATGCTGATTGGATTATTGATGGTAAAGCGCAAGAGAAATCATTATTTAAAATGATTAAAAATACATTTGAGCAAACGCCTGATTATGTCATGTCAGCTTATAAAGATAATGCTGCGGTTATGGAAGGCTCAATTGCAGGTCGTTTTTATCCTTCATCACAAAAAGGCGAATATCAATATCATCAAGAGCCTGTTCATATCTTGATGAAAGTAGAAACACATAACCACCCAACAGCCATTTCCCCTTGGCCTGGTGCGGCTACAGGATCTGGTGGTGAAATTCGAGATGAAGGTGCCACTGGTCGTGGTGCGAAGCCTAAAGCCGGTTTAGTGGGATTTTCAGTTTCAAATTTACGCATTCCAGAATTTGAACAGCCATGGGAAGAAAATTTTGGTAAGCCAGAGCGTATTGTCAGTGCATTGGATATTATGACTGAAGGTCCTCTTGGTGGTGCTGCGTTTAATAATGAGTTTGGTCGTCCTGCGTTATTAGGGTATTTCAGAACCTATGAAGAACAGGTCAATAGCCATAATGGTATGGAAATCCGCGGTTATCATAAACCAATTATGTTAGCGGGTGGTATTGGTAATATTCGTGAAGATCATGTGCAAAAAGGTGAGATTTCTGTAGGTGCTAAGTTAATCGTCCTTGGCGGTCCTTCTATGAATATTGGCCTAGGTGGCGGTGCCGCTTCATCAATGACATCAGGTCAATCTGATGCTGATTTAGATTTTGCCTCAGTTCAGCGTGATAACCCCGAAATGGAACGTCGTTGTCAAGAGGTTATCGATAGTTGTTGGCAGTTAGGTGATGATAATCCTATTTTATTTATTCATGATGTGGGTGCGGGTGGCCTTTCTAATGCGATGCCTGAGCTTGTGAATGATGGTGGTCGCGGTGGTCGCTTTGAACTGCGTGATGTACTAAATGATGAACGAGGTATGAGCCCGCTTGAAATTTGGTGCAATGAATCTCAAGAGCGCTATGTATTAGCTGTATCACCAGAAAAAATGTCACTATTTGATGCGTTATGCCAACGTGAGAGAGCGCCTTATGCGGTAATTGGTGAAGCAACGCAAGAGCGAAAATTAGTTTTAAACGATAAACATTTTGACAATAAACCTATTGATATGCCTTTAGATATATTATTAGGTAAAGCGCCTAAAATGTTGCGTGACGTCACTTCTTTAAAAACGCAAGGTAATTACCTCGATCGTAAGGACATTGGATTAAAAGATGCTGTTTATCGTGTTCTACATTTACCGGCTGTTGCTGAAAAAACATTTTTAATCACTATTGGTGATCGTACTGTAACTGGTATGGTGGCTCGTGATCAAATGGTGGGCCCTTGGCAAATCCCAGTGTCTAACTGTGCAGTCACTACAGCAACGCTAGACAGCTATTACGGCGAAGCTATGTCTATAGGTGAAAGAGCACCAATTGCATTGCTTGATTATGCAGCCTCGGCTCGTATGGCAGTCGGTGAAGCATTAACAAATATGGCATGTGCTGATGTTCAAGCCCTTAATCGTATTAAACTATCAGCAAACTGGATGTCTGCTGCGGGTCATCCTGGTGAAGATGCTGGTCTATATGATGCAGTAAAAGCCATCGGTGAAGAATTATGTCCACAATTAGAATTAACCATTCCTGTGGGTAAAGATTCAATGTCAATGAAAACGCGCTGGCAAGATAAAAAGGGTGAGACAAAAGAAGTTACATCACCGCTTTCACTTGTCATTACTGCTTTTTCTCGCGTTGAAGATGTACGCAAAACAGTGACACCTCAATTATCCACTCAAGCTGAAAATCGTTTATATCTTATTGATTTAGGTAATGGCCATAACGCATTAGGTGCAACAGCATTAGCGCAAGTTTATCGTCAACTTGGGCAAAAGGCGGCTGATATACGTGATATTGAACAATTAAAACAGTTCTTCAGCGTGATACAAAAATTGGTGAGTGAAAGTAAATTGCTGGCTTACCATGATCGTTCTGATGGTGGATTGTTTGTCACACTGGCTGAAATGGCCTTTACTGGTCATTGTGGCTTAAATATTGATATCAGTGAATATGATGAGGATATTTTAGCGGGGCTCTTTAATGAAGAATTGGGTGCAGTCATTCAAATCAGTGCTGAACATCAAGATGCCGTGGAATCGTTATTTACCGAATATGGATTAGCGAATTGCTTACACTACTTAGGTGAAGCGACAAACGATGATGCTATTATTATTCAAAGCCGTGAAACAGAAGTTTATCACGAAAAACGCAGTACATTACGTGTTTGGTGGGCTGAAACAACATGGCAGATGCAACGTTTACGTGATAATCCAGAATGTGCTGATGAAGAACATAAAGCAAAACAAGATCTTACTGATCCTGGTTTAAATGTGCATTTAACCTTTGACCCCGCTGATGATATTGCAGCTCCATATATAGCCACAGGAAGTCGTCCTCGCATTGCGGTATTAAGAGAGCAGGGAGTGAACTCTCATGTTGAAATGGCGGCTGCTTTTGATAGAGCAGGATTTGATGCTATTGATGTTCATATGAGTGATTTACATTCTGCTAAACGTTCATTAAGTGATTTTGATGTCCTCGTTGCTTGCGGTGGTTTCTCATACGGTGATGTCTTAGGTGCTGGTGAAGGTTGGGCTAAATCTATTCTCTTTAATTCACGTTTGCGTGATGAATTTACCCAATTTTTTGAACGTCAAGATACATTATCATTAGGTGTTTGTAATGGTTGTCAGATGATGTCTACATTATCAACGCTTATTCCTGGTGCTGATTTATGGCCACGATTTGTACGTAATCGTTCAGAACGTTTTGAAGCTCGCTTTAGTTTAGTTGAAGTGGCTCAAAGTCCTTCTTTATTATTACAAAGCATGGCAGGTTCACAAATGCCAATAGCCGTTTCTCATGGTGAAGGATTGGTTGAATTCCGATCAGAAGAGCAACGTATACAATTAGAAGCACAAAATTTAGTTGGATTACGTTTTATTAATCATTACGGTAAACCAACAGAACAATATCCACTTAATCCTAATGGTTCAGTAAATGGTATCACTGCTGTAACAACAACAGATGGTCGCTCAACGATTATGATGCCACATCCTGAGCGTGTATTTAGAACAGTCAGCCATTCTTGGCATCCTGAAAATTGGGGTGAAGGTAGTCCATGGATGCGTCTATTCCGTAATGCTAGAAAGCAATTTGATTAATTACATTATTTAATACATGTTTCATGCAGATAAGCCTCTATTTAATTAGAGGCTTTTTTGTTATAACACATTGATAAATAAACAAAAATAAAATAACGTATAAAAAAGACGACATTGTCTATTTTTACTGTCTCTTTTTGGAGACATTTAACTAATTGAAAATTAAATAATAAATAAAAATGCAGTTATACTGTCTGTATATGGAGACAGCTTGCTTATTTTATAACACTATAAAAAAGATAAATATTATCAAAAGATAAAGGTAGGATTGTTTTTATTAATTAAAACAGTGGGTTAATAAGATTATTTTAAAGTTGGCACGCCTTGTGCATTATATAAATCAGTTGCTCATTCAACTTTTTATGTCGGTCCACAATAATGGGTGGGAACATACCACATAAGCCAGGAATGACGCCAGAGTAAGGTGCCTACCGTCCAACATCATGATACTCGTCTTCGGACCTTATCAAACTCAGGGCGACACGTGGAGTGAGGCACCACCTTCATTTTCTTTTAGATAAAAAAGAGATGAAATATTGACGAGCGGAATATCTCAGTAAGATATTCCGCTCTCCCACTTCTAGAGCCTGCGCATTTTCTTGCTGTATGTTCGCTTTTCTCTCCTCATTTTTTACTGTCGGACTTTTTTCTTGTTTTCAAGTCATGTAGCATCGCATTACTCTAATAGGTGTTGAGATGATTTCATTGAAAAAGTGGCGTATTTTTCCTCGTTCTTTAAGACAGTTAGTCATAATGGCATTTTGGATGGTGCTATTACCTTTACTTGTACTCGCTTATCAGGCTTATCAAAGCCTCGATCAACTGAGTAATCAAGCCGCAATTACTAATAAAAACGCACTTGCTGATACTGAACGTAGTGAGGTAATGCGAAATTTAGCGATTGAAATGGAAGGAAATTACCGCCGATATTGTGTATTACGTGATAAAACTGATGATGATATGTATCAGCAACGTTATCAGCAATACTTCAAGATGTTTTCTACATTACAACAAACCGTAATCCCTCTCTCATCATCAAAAGAAGCGAATGTGCTTAATGCTTCCTTAGAAAAATTGAAATCTATTCAATGCGAAAGCAGTGAACCCACAAAAGAGATGCAACAAGCGCTAGAACAATTCTCTTATGCCAATAATCGTATTGTTGTGTTAACCAAAGAAATTATTTTTAGTCGTGGTGAGCAACTGCAAATGGCGATTGCCGAGAAAGGACGTTATTTTGGTTGGCAGAGCTTAATTGTGTTTGTTTTCAGCCTTATTTTAATTGCACTATTTACTCGAATGATTATTGGGCCTGTAAAAGGTATCGAAAAAATGATCAATCGTTTAGGAGAAGGACAAACATTAAATAATGATCTTGAACATTTTCAAGGTCCGCGAGAGTTACGTTCATTAGCCCAGCGAATCATTTGGTTAAGCGAACGCTTAGCGTGGTTAGAATCGCAACGTCATGAATTTTTGCGCCATATTTCTCATGAGCTAAAAACGCCTCTTGCAAGTATGAGAGAAGGAACAGAAATATTAGCAGATGAAGTTGCAGGACCTTTAACGATGGATCAGCAAGAGGTTGTCGCTATTTTGGATAATAGTAGCAAACAACTTCAATTATTAATTGAACAACTCCTTGATTATAATCGTAAACTTTCTGAACTCCCTCAGCAAGTTGAAGACATTAATCTTCGCCAATTAATAAATGATGTCGTATTAGCACATAGTTTGCCAGCAAGAGCTAAGGATATTAAAACGACGATTTCGCTAGATTTAGTAAAATGCAGGGCTCAAACTACGCTCTTATCAAGAGTAATCGATAATCTCTACTCTAATGCGGTGCACTATGGCGCTGAATCAGGTAATATTTGGATCTCAAGTTATCAAGTTGAACAGAAAATCGTTATTGATATAGCCAATGAAGGCACACCTATTCCTGAGTCTGAACAAAAAATGATTTTTGAACCTTTCTTTCAAGGTTCGTTACAGCGTAAGGGTGCTGTAAAAGGAAGTGGCTTAGGATTAAGTATTGCTCATGACTGTATCAAAAGAATGGACGGCGAATTAAAAGTGGTTCCTTCTGATTATGCTGATGTCTGTTTTCGTATTGAACTACCGCTACTTTCTGAGAATAAATAATGCAAATCAGGTCACAAATACGAGTGTCTCCTCATCATGAGCTTAAAAAAATAATGACTAACACGCTCAGCACTGAGTCGCTATCTATGGCCTCTGTATCTACTAAAAATAGACTCTTTGACTGGAAAACCTGTCTATTTTCTCTTTTGTTTCCTTTTATTTTAGTAGGCTGTGCACCTAAAGCGTCAACTGAAGAGGCCATTGCTGAACCTGAAACACCTATCGTCAAACAAAAAACCATTGATTATCGATGGGCTGAATGTGGCACTTTAAATGCGTTTTATCATGAAGGTATGAACAACGCTCTTTATTGGTTACGTACTATTGAATGTACTAATCGTTTGATGTCAACAGAAGCTCAGCGCCGTGCTAATAATGTCGTTGTTACTAGTTGGGGTGATGCTTTTTATAAAAGTATTTTATTAGAACGGGCTGGGCTTTCTATTGCTGAACGTAGAAATCAGCTTGTTTTATTAGAAAGCTATAAATTACAGTTTCCAAGCTCTATGCGTGTTTTATTATCAATATGGATTAATAATCAAACGCATATGTTATCTTTAGCTGAAGAAAAAATGCGCTATCGCCGCCTCTCTACAGAAACAGATAATCAGATAGATTTACTCAAAAAGCAAAACAATGCATTAGAATCTGAGCTGAAAACAACATTAAGAAAATTAGAAAGTTTAACGCAAATAGAGCGTCAATTATCTAGTCGAAAACAAGGCGGTGCAATAGATCCTATGTCATCAGATGATGATATTACTGAAACGACGACTTCTGTTCCAACAGAAAAAACAGAGGTAGAAAAAGAAGAACTAGAAAAAAATACCACTGAAACATCTGTAGAACAGCGTGTTTCTACGCCAGAAATAGCAGAAAAACAAAAAACTAAAAATGAAGAAAATCACACTGCCTCTTCATCAGAAGTTACCGCAGAAACACCCAAATCAGGATCGGTACCAGTAGAAAAACAGGATGTGCAAAAACCGGTTGAATCAGGATCTAAATAAGGAGAATGTATATGGTTGCTCATAAGTCAGCGAATCTTTTACTTGTCGATGACGATCCTGGACTCTTAAAATTACTAGGAATGAGGCTCACAAGTGAAGGTTTTCATATCCTCACTGCACAAAGTGGACAAGAAGCATTAAAACTACTTTCAAAAGAAAAAATAGATTTAGTCATTAGTGATTTACGCATGGATGAAATGGATGGAATGGCACTGTTTGCAGAAATTCAGCGCCAACAACCTGCTATGCCGGTTATTATACTAACTGCGCACGGCTCTATTCCTGATGCAGTCGCTGCAACACAGCAAGGTGTTTTTAGCTTTTTAACGAAACCTGTTGATAGAGATGCACTTTATAAAGCAATTGATGAGGCTTTAGAATTAGTAACAACAGTATCAGATGAAGAGTGGTCTAAAGATCTCGTCACCCGTAGCCCTGTTATGTTACGCCTTTTAGAGCAAGCTAAATTAGTCGCACAATCTGATGTTAGTGTACTAATTAATGGTCAAAGTGGGACGGGTAAAGAAGTCCTTGCTCAAGCTATTCATCGCGCAAGTCCTAGAGCTAAAAAAGCATTTATTGCCATTAACTGTGGCGCATTACCTGAGCAATTACTTGAATCTGAACTTTTTGGTCATGCAAAAGGGGCATTTACAGGTGCGGTTAGCAGTCGTGAAGGTCTATTTCAAGCTGCTGAAGGCGGAACGCTCTTTTTAGATGAGATTGGCGATATGCCAATGCCACTACAAGTAAAATTATTGCGTGTATTACAAGAACGTAAAGTTCGTCCTTTAGGAAGTAATCGTGATATTGATATCGATGTTCGCATTATTTCAGCAACACATCGTGATTTACCTAAAGCAATGGAACGTAATGAATTTCGTGAAGATTTGTTCTATCGTTTAAATGTTGTCAATTTACGTATTCCGACATTAAGTGAAAGAGCTGAAGATATTCCTGTATTAGCCAATCATTTATTACGAAGTTCAGCAAAACGTCATAAACCTTTTGTACGTAGCTTTTCAACAGATGCAATGAAATGTTTAATGGCTGCAAGTTGGCCTGGTAATGTTCGCCAATTAGTTAATGTGATTGAGCAATGTGTTGCTTTAACAACAGCACCCGTTATTAGCGAAGCCTTGGTGACACAAGCATTACAAGGTGAAAATACCGCACTGCCTACCTTTGCAGAAGCGAGGGGACATTTTGAAATGACATACCTTAGAAAATTATTACAAATGACAAAAGGTAATGTCACTCAAGCTGCACGTATGGCAGGGCGAAATCGCACAGAATTTTATAAGTTACTATCTCGTCACGAATTAGATGCTAATGATTTTAAAGAATAAATTTAGATAACTACTATTTTTAAACTCGCTTTCTTTTAATAGAAAGATAGCTGGAGAGATGAATTTTTATGAGTCGTAAATTAAAACTCGCACTTGCTCAGCTAAACTGGGTAGTTGGTGATATTGAAGGTAACTGCGAACGCATGCTATCAACTGTTAAACAGCAAGAAGAGGCGGATTTAGTTTTATTCTCTGAACTTGCATTATGCGGTTACTCACCTGAAGACTTACTTTTTCGCCCTGACTTTCAACAACGTTGTGAAGCACAACTCATTCGCTTAGAACAAGCCAGCAAAAAAACAGCAATCGTTGTTGGGCATCCATGGTGGCAAAACGGCAATATTTATAATGCGCTGTCTTTTTTCTATAAAGGTGAGTTACAAGCACGCTATTTTAAACAACAACTACCGAATTACGGCGTATTTGATGAAAAACGCTATTTCCAATCAGGCAATGAGCGTTGTGTAGTACCTTTCAAAGGCTATCATTTAGGTTTACTCATTTGTGAAGATATTTGGATCAACGAACCTATTGATGCGCTAAAACAAGCAGGTGCCGATTTCGTTCTTTCGATAAATGCATCGCCTTATAGCCGTGAAAAACCACATATTCGTACACAATTAATTAAAGAACATTGCCAAAGAACACAATTACCCGTTGTGTATTTAAACCAAATCGGTGGTCAGGATGAATTGGTCTTTGATGGTTGTTCTAAAGTATTTGATGAACAAGGTAATGTAACTCATCGTTTAGCTGCATTTGAAGAGCAAATCACTATTGTAGAGCTTGATGACAAGCACATCATTCCAATGAAAAACCCAGCTATAGAATTAACACCATTAGCGCAGGTATACCAGGCTCTTGTACTAGCAACGCGTGACTATGTGACTAAAAATGGCTTTAAAGGCGCTATTCTCGGTTTATCAGGGGGAATTGACTCTGGTTTAACTGTGGCAATCGCGGTTGATGCGTTAGGAAAAGAAAGTGTACATGCTGTTATGATGCCATTTCGTTATACCTCTGAAATGAGCATTCATGATGCGAAAGAGCAAGCAGATTTATTAGGTGTCGAATTCGATACAGTTTCTATTGAGCCTATGTTTGATGCTTTTATGATGCAATTAGCGCCTATGTTTAAAGATAGCGCCGTTGATACAACAGAAGAAAATCTTCAAGCTCGCTGTCGTGCTGTTATTTTGATGGCAATGTCGAATAAACGACGTCGATTAGTTTTAACGACAAGTAACAAAAGTGAATCTGCTGTTGGTTATTCCACATTATATGGTGATATGGCTGGTGGGTTTGATGTATTAAAAGATATTCCTAAAACATTAGTTTTTGCGCTTTCTGAATATCGTAATACGGTATCGCCTGCTATTCCTCAGCGTGTTATTGATAGACCCCCTTCAGCAGAGCTTGCACCAGGCCAAACAGATCAAGATAATCTGCCTCCTTATGATATTTTAGATGCTATTCTTGAAGGTTATGTTGAACAAGATAAATCTGTTTCTGATCTAGTTGCTGATGGATTTGATGAAGCAATAGTCCGTAAAGTGATAAAATTAGTCGATATTAATGAATACAAACGACGCCAAGCGCCAGTAGGGCCACGTATTACAAGTCGTAATTTTGGAAGAGATCGCAGGTACCCTATTACCAGCGGTTTTGGTCGCCACAACTGGTAATATCAGGATAACACGATGAAAAAAATTGAAGCGATTATTAAGCCGTTTAAGCTGGATGATGTAAGAGAAGCATTAGCCGAAGTGGGTATTACAGGAATGACTGTAACTGAAGTTAAAGGCTTTGGTCGTCAGAAAGGGCATACCGAACTCTACCGCGGTGCTGAATACATGGTTGATTTTTTACCTAAAGTAAAAATTGAGATTGCTGTTTCTGATGAAATTGTTGAAACCTGTATCGAGACTATTATGGCAACAGCACAAACGGGTAAAATTGGTGATGGTAAAATATTTGTGTTTGATATTAGTCGTGTTATTCGTATTCGTACTGGTGAACAAGACGAAGACGCTATTTAATTATTACGCCAAATAGATGTATTTATTATTAAAAGTTCCAATATTGTTAATATATCAATATTGGAACTTTTCTTTTTGAGATACATAAAATATTTGTTCATGTTTAACCTATAGTGCTAAAATTATGAAAATTAATTTTGCAAATTGTGTCAGTTAATTAACTTAACGAATATTGATAATACGTAAAGCACGAAATGTTATTTAATAACTTTAAGAGAAAGTTATTATCATGCCAGTTTATTCTCTACTAATAATATGGATGAGATTGTGCTTAATTTCTTATTAAAGCGTTTTGCTTTTTTTTTATGTGCTGCAGTGATTGTCGCACTCACGACGGGGTGTATTTTTATTGATATTTTAATATTTGATGGAGGTATTTCTGAAGCCTCAATAACAGAATATGCCCAAGAAAGTCTTCTTGCGATTATTTGTCTCTTTTTCTTTGTTAAAGCCTATCAGAATAGTCAAATGAGAGGCGGTTATACCTTGATTATGGGCTTTTTCCTTTGCCTTCTTATTCGTGAGTTAGATAGTGTTTTTGACCAATTAGCCCATGGCTCTTGGGTTTGGTTTGCATTAACGGTCACTTTTATTTGTATTGCGATTGCGATAAGAGAAGGAAAGAATACATTATCAGCGCTAACTCAATTTATCTCTCATCCAAGTAATGGTATGTTAATTTCAGGATTATTATGTATTCTTCTTTTTTCTCGTTTATTTGGAATGGGAATATTATGGAAGACGATATTAGGAGATGACTTTAACCGTACTGTTAAAAATATGGCAGAAGAAGGCTGTGAATTATTTGGATATACATTATGTTTTATTAGTGTTCTTTGGTATGGAATAAGTAATAAAGTATCTAATAGAGTTAAAAATATAAATTAAAAAATTCTATTAATTAAATATATAAAAAAAGCACTGAATATATTTATATACTTCAGTGCTTTTTATTATTTTAAAAGTGTTCTTTATATATTATTTATTATTCTGTGATGACTGCATGAGGACCAAAACATTCGTAATGAAGATTATGACTATCAATCCCTAATGCAATAAGTTGATTTGCAATAAATTGCATGAAAGGTACAGGACCACAAAAATAGAATTGCATATTAGGAACAGTTAGCCACTCTTTAACTAATGTTAAGTCCATAAGCCCTTTGAATTGATAATCTTCATTTAAAATATCTTGTTGATGTGGTGCGCTATACCATACTGCTTGATGAAATTGTTCAATATCATCCCCAGCTTTTGCTACCTCATTTTTAAAAGCATGGACATTACTATTTTGTGCCGCATGAAGCCAATTGACATTTGCTTTATGCCCAGCTAATGAGTGCAACATCGCTAACATTGGTGTAAGGCCAACACCGGCAGAAATAAGAGTAACGGGTGTTGTTGGTGATACGTCTAAATAAAAATCACCCCCTGGTGCGGCGACTTGTAAAATATCACCTTCTTTAACATTATCATGTAAGAAATTAGATAAAATACCTTTATCTTCACGTTTTACCGCAATGCGGTAAGTTTTATTATTGGGTGATTGCGTTAATGAATATTGGCGAATTTCTTGGTTATCAAGACGTTTATCACGAATATAAATACTTAAATATTGCCCAGCTTGATAAGGTTCTACTTCTAATCCATCTTCAGGCATTAATTCAAAGCTTGTAATAACATCACTTTGTTTTATTTTTTGTTTTACTTTAAATGTGCGTAACCCCCTCCAACCACCTGATGTCTGTTCTTTTTGCTTATAAATTTGTTCTTCACGATTAATAAAAACATTCGCTAATACCTGATAAGCGGCACCCCAAGCATCAAGTACTTCTTGACCTGGATTAAACATCTCATCAATTGTGGCTAATAAATTTTCACCAACAATAGGGTAATGTTCAGGAAGAATATTTAGGCTTGCATGTTTTTGAGCAATTTTCTCAACCGCAGGCAAAATAGCGGGTAAGTTCTCAATATTTGCAGCATAAGCGCATATCGCATTGAAGAGAGCTTCACGCTGTGCACCATTCGTTTGATGGCTCATCGTAAAAATATCTTTAAGCTCAGGGTGTTGAGCAAACATACGATCATAAAAGTGAGCGGTTAAAGCTGGACCGGTTTTGGTAATAAGGGGAATTGTTGATTTAACTGTCGCGATAGTTTGTGCATCTAGCATAATTGCTCCTGAAAATTATTCAGTTTAATGTGAATTTTATAAATTGTATTTTATATACAACTTATATATTTTTAACACTTTTGTAAATGGGTATGGTTATTTTTTTTAAGAAAATACGTAAATATTAGAGAATGATACGGAGTGTTTACATAAATAGGCGAGGTATGCCTCAAAAGTGGAATAAGTGCAGAATAAAATGAGGTTGTTAAAAAGAACTCATTCGTTGTTGTAAAGCTATAGCAATCGATTGCGTATTTTTTCTCTAAGGACTATCTCAATAAGTAAAAAGAGTTTACACTGTATGCCATTCTTTCTCCCGTAAGGGAGTTTGCCTTTAGTGAAGTTAGCTGAGTCAGGAGATGTGAATGTTAAAACGTGAAATGAATATTGCTGATTATGATCCAGAATTATGGAATGCAATGGAAGGGGAAGTAGCTCGCCAAGAAGAGCATATCGAACTGATTGCTTCTGAAAACTATACCAGCCCTCGTGTTATGCAGGCACAAGGATCTCAGCTGACAAATAAATATGCAGAAGGTTATCCAGGTAAACGTTACTATGGTGGTTGTGAATATGTTGATATCGTTGAACAGCTAGCCATTGATCGCGCAAAAGAATTATTTGGTGCCGATTATGCGAATGTTCAGCCTCATTCAGGCTCTCAAGCTAATGCTGCTGTGTATATGGCACTGCTAAAACCAGGTGATACCGTTTTGGGTATGAACTTAGCACAAGGTGGGCACTTAACTCACGGTTCTCCCGTCAATTTCTCTGGTAAATTATATAATATCGTTCCTTATGGTATTGATGAATCAGGAAAAATTGATTACCAAGATATCGAAACTCAAGCAAAAGAACATAAACCTAAAATGATTATTGGTGGTTTTTCTGCTTATTCTGGTATTGTTGACTGGGCTAAAATGCGTGAAATCGCAGATAGTATTGGTGCTTATTTATTTGTAGATATGGCTCACGTTGCAGGAATGGTTGCCGCGGGTGTTTATCCTAACCCAGTTCCTCATGCTCATGTCGTTACAACAACAACGCATAAAACATTAGCAGGTCCTCGTGGTGGTCTTATTCTTGCTAAAGGTGGTGATGAAGAACTTTATAAAAAACTGAACTCTTCTGTCTTCCCTGGTAATCAAGGTGGACCTTTAATGCATGTTATCGCCGGTAAAGCTGTTGCATTAAAAGAAGCCATGGAGCCAGAATTTAAAGTTTATCAGCAACAAGTTGCTAAAAATGCGAAAGCAATGGTAGACGTTTTCTTAGAACGCGGTTATAAAGTAGTGTCTGGTGGAACTGAAAATCATCTGTTCTTACTCGACTTAGTCGATAAAGATATTACAGGTAAAGATGCAGATGCTGCACTGGGTCGTGCAAATATCACAGTAAACAAAAACAGTGTTCCTAACGATCCTCGTAGCCCATTTGTTACTTCAGGTGTTCGTATTGGTTCTCCAGCAATTACACGTCGTGGTTTTAAAGAAGCGCAAGCTCGTGAATTAGCCGGTTGGATGTGTGATATTCTAGATAATATCAATGATGAAGCGAACATTGAGGAAGTTAAACAAAAAGTCTTGAATATCTGTGCTAAGTTTCCAGTTTACGCATAAGTCTATAAAGATATAATAAAACCCGTTATACAAACCCGCTTCGAGAACTTGTTCTTGGCGGGTTTTTTTGCATTCTAAAAATGGGGGAATTGATGGCTATTCCATCAACATTGTGGCTCGTCTTAGATTATTTTACGTATTTCTTTTCATATGGCATTTTTTTACCTTTTTGGTCTATTTGGCTAAAAGGTGAGGGTGTTGATTCTGCAATGATAGGCCTATTATTAGGTGTTGGATTAACCGCTCGCTTTGTTGGTAGTTTAGTATTAACGCCCGCGGTTAAAGATCCTTCTAAACTTATTACTGCATTACGTCTTTTGGCTTTTTTAACACTGCTCTTTACCGTGGCTTTTTTATTAGGAACTCACTGGGCATGGTTATTTTTTGTAATGATAGGCTTTAATGTTTTTTTCTCACCGATGGTACCATTAGGCGACTCTCTTGCTGGCACTTGGCAAAAACAATTTCCTTTTGATTACGGTAAAATTCGAGTTTGGGGATCGATTGCATTTATTATCAGCTCGTCATTACTTGGTATTTTGATTGATGCTTTTGGTCATCCTATTATTCTGTATGGTTTGATTGCGAGTACGCTTGCTTTATTTTTAACGTCTATGTTACGACCTAAAGTGATGCCACAAGGTAAAATTAAAAAGGCAGAGCATAGTGAAATTTCCTTTATTAAATTAATTTCCGATGGGCCAGTATGGCGATTTTTAGTCTGTGTTTCTTTATTACAAGGCGCCCATGCTGCTTACTATGGATTTAGTGCGTTGTATTGGGAACAAGCTGGATATGATACTGCGACAATTGGTTATCTTTGGTCTTTAGGCGTTGTCTCTGAAGTCGTTGTTTTTATGCTAAGCCATCGCCTATTTCGTCGCTGGAGTGCAAGAAACTTACTCTTATTATCGGCCTTTTGTGGATTGCTACGATGGGGATTAATGGGCAGTTTTACTATTCTCCCTGTATTGATTATTGTTCAAATATTACATAGCGGAACATTTACGGTTTGTCATTTAGCCGCAATGCGGTTCATTAGTGCTCGTCATGAACATGAAATTATTCGACTTCAAGCCGTTTATTCGGCGTTAGCAATGGGAGGGAGTATTGCTATTATGACGGTAATTTCTGGCTGGTTATATGAAAAACTACCTCATCAAGAAGGATTAATTTTCTGGTTAATGGCCGCGTTAACGATTCCTGCAATGTTTATACGCCCTAAAATAATGGCCCAGAAAAACGAATAGCATTATTTGGAATTAAAAAGGCCCCCAATAATTGGTTTTCAACTATTGGGGGCACTTTACATAATATTTTTTAATCTAATTTCGTATTAACGATTATTAACGCTTTAATGCGTCTGTTAATTCGCTACGAATTTCAGCTAATAATGCTTTTACTACTCGCGGATTACCAGCAACAATATTACCGCTGTTTAAGTAACCGTGATCACCTGTAAAATCAGAAACAATTGCACCGGCTTCACGAGCGATAAGCTCACCACCTAAGAAATCCCATGGTTTTAAGCCAATTTCAAAATAACCGTCAACACGGCCAGCTGCAACATAAGCTAAATCTAAAGCCGCTGAACCAGTACGGCGAAAATCAGCACAAGGAACAAAGAGTTTACCTAGCATGTTGATGTAAGCGGCTGAGTGTTGTTTACTTTTGAATGGGAAACCAGTGGCTAGAACAGCACCATCTAAATCACGCGCATTCGAACCACGGATACGATAACCATTTAATTGCGCGCCTTGCCCACGAACAGCAGAGAACAACTCATTACGCATAGGATCGTAAACAACAGCAACTTCTGTACGGCCTTTAATGCGTACAGCAATAGAAACAGAGAAGTGTGGAAAACGTTTGATGAAGTTAGTGGTGCCATCGAGTGGATCAATAACCCATTGTATATCGTGATCTTCACCTAGTAACTCGCCACTTTCTTCCGTAATAATGGTGTGTTTTGGATAAGATTTACGAATAATTTCAATGATTGCTCTTTCAGCGTCACGATCAACGTTAGTGACAAAATCATTGCTACCTTTCTGATTTGTTTCTACAGATTCAGGATTTTCGTAATTTTTGGCGATTAAATTACCGGCCTTACGCACTGCGCGTATGGCAATATTCAGCATCGGATGCATGGTTATCTTCCACAAGATGTTAAAGAACGGGGATAAAAAACGAGTCGGAGTATAACAGCCATTCGTGTTTTTGGCTACATTTGTGATAAAATAGATGGATCACAAAACAATTAGTTAAAAATCAATGTTAGAAAATATCCGTATTATCCTCGTAGAAACCTCGCACACTGGCAATATGGGATCTACTGCACGAGCAATGAAAACCATGGGATTAACGAATCTCTATTTTGTTAATCCAAAAGAAAAACCTGATTCTCACTCTATTGCGTTATCCGCAGGTGCCAGCGATGTCATTGGTAATGCACATATTGTTGATACAATTGATGAGGCAATAGAAGGTTGTGGCTTAGTTATTGGGACTAGCGCACGTAGTCGTACACTTTCTTGGCCAATGCTAGCTCCTCGTGAATGCGGTGAACGTTGTGTTATTGAAGCAGCTAATAAGCCCGTGGCCGTTATTTTTGGTAGAGAGCGTACGGGATTAACGAATGAAGAACTTCAAAAGTGTGATTTTCACTTATATGTTCCAACAAACCCTGAATATGGCTCACTAAACTTAGCGATGGCAGTACAACTGGTTTGTTATGAAATTCGTATGGCGGCGCTTGCTCAACAGGAAAAACAAGAGGAAAATACACCTCTAGAGATTGATTATCCGCCAGCAGAAGATATTGAGCGTTTTTATGTTCATTTAGAGCAAGTGCTTAATGAATCAGGCTTTATTAGACCCAAACATCCAGGGCAGGTCATGAGTCGTCTGCGTCGTCTTTTTACGCGAGCAAGACCAGAAACACAAGAGCTTCATATATTACGAGGTATTTTAACCTCAGTTGAGAAATGGGCAAAAAAATAAGGTGTTAGGCTAAGTATTTTTCATCGTAAAATGACGAAAATAATACTTGACTAAAACACTCAGATAAATAGTTGACTAAAATACTCAGGAATGACACAATTTGCTTATTGTTCACCACGGAGTATTTGTTATGAGACTGACATCAAAAGGGCGTTATGCGGTTACTGCGATGCTTGATGTTGCATTGCATTCGCAGCAGGGCCCTGTTCCCCTCGCTGATATTTCAGAGCGTCAAGGAATTTCCCTTTCTTACCTTGAGCAACTTTTTTCTCGTTTGCGTAAAAATGAATTAGTCGCAAGTGTTCGTGGCCCTGGTGGTGGTTATCTACTAGGTCGTGAATCTGGGCAAATTTTTATTGCTCAAGTTATTTCTGCGGTTGATGAATCTGTCGATGCAACGCGCTGTCAAGGTAAAGAAGCTTGTCAAGGTGGTGATCGTTGTTTAACTCATACTTTGTGGCGTGATTTAAGTGATCGTATCACAAGTTTCTTAAGTAGTATTAGCCTTGAAGAGTTAGTTAATAACGAAGAGGTTATGGATGTTGCTGATCGTCAAGACAATGAAAAACGTCATGCGATTAATGGTCGTTTACAAGAAACTATTGTTAATATGCGAGTGTAGTGACGACAGCTAAGCCAGTAAAAAACAAAATTATTAAAGAAAGATTTGTCGTCTTTGGAGTTAGTGAGCAATGAAATTACCCATTTATTTAGACTATTCAGCAACAACCCCCGTTGATCCTCGTGTTGCTGAAAAAATGATGCAATGTCTGACTATGGACGGCATTTTTGGTAACCCCGCTTCCCGTTCACATCGTTTTGGTTGGCAAGCTGAAGAGGCAATTGATATTGCCCGCAATCATATTGCCGATTTAATTGGTGCTGATCCTCGTGAAATCGTTTTCACATCAGGTGCAACAGAAGCTGATAACCTAGCATTAAAAGGTGTTGCTAACTTTTATCAAAAAAAAGGTAAGCACATTATTACGTCAAAAACAGAGCACAAAGCTATCCTAGATACTTGTCGCCAGCTTGAACGTGAAGGGTTTGAAGTAACTTATTTGGCACCTAAAAGTGATGGCCTTATTGACCTTAACGAGCTTGAAAACGCTATGCGTGAGGATACTATTTTAGTATCTATTATGCATGTTAATAATGAGATTGGTGTTGTTCAAGATATTGCTGCTATCGGCGAATTATGTCGTAGCAAAGGTATCATTTATCATGTTGATGCAACACAAAGCGTAGGCAAATTACCGATTGATCTCTCAACGTTAAAAGTTGATTTACTCTCCCTTTCTGCACATAAAGTTTATGGACCTATGGGTATAGGTGCACTTTATGTCCGTCGTAAGCCTCGTATTCGTTTAGAAGCACAAATGCATGGTGGTGGACATGAACGCGGAATGCGTTCAGGCACATTACCTGTTCACCAAATTGTTGGTATGGGTGAAGCATATCGTATTTTAAAAGAAGAAATGGCTGATGAAACGAAACGTTTAAATAAATTACGTTTACGTTTATGGAATGGTATCAAAGATATTGAAGAAGTTTATATTAACGGTTCATTAGAACATACTGCGCCAAATATTCTTAATGTGAGCTTTAATTATGTTGAAGGCGAATCATTAATGATGGCACTGAAAGATCTTGCTGTCTCTTCGGGATCTGCATGTACTTCAGCAAGTTTAGAGCCTTCTTATGTACTACGTGCTTTAGGACTAACTGATGAACTTGCACACAGTTCTATTCGTTTTTCTTTAGGTCGTTTTACAACTGAAGAAGAAATTGATTATGCAATTAAACAGATTCACGGCGCAATAGGTCGTTTACGTGAACTGTCTCCTCTTTGGGATATGCATAAACAAGGCGTTGATATCAACAGTATCGAATGGTCACACCATTAATTAGACGTTTTCAGGAGTTAAATCATGGCTTATAGCGATAAAGTAATTGATCATTATGAAAACCCTCGTAATGTAGGATCATTTGATAATAACGATCCAACTGTCGGTAGTGGTATGGTCGGCGCACCTGCTTGTGGTGACGTGATGAAACTACAAATCAAAGTAGATGATAAAGGTGTTATTGAAGATGCACGCTTTAAAACCTACGGTTGTGGATCTGCCATTGCTTCAAGTTCGCTAGTGACTGAATGGATGAAAGGCAAAACATTAGATGAAGCTGAGTCCATTAAAAATACAGCGATTGCCGAAGAATTAGAATTACCTCCGGTTAAAATTCACTGTTCAATTTTAGCTGAAGATGCAATAAAAGCAGCGATTGCAGACTATAAAAGCAAACGCCAAGGCAAATAATTGCCTTTTATAATAAAAAAATAAAATTTTGGCGGATGCTGACATTGTTTCAGTATCCGCTTTCGTTCTTTATGAGTGAGGTGTGCTATGTCAATTTCCCTTACAGAAACGGCCGCAGATCGCGTTCGCTCTTTTCTTGCTAACAGAGGAAAAGGCGAAGGTTTACGTCTTGGGGTTAGAACTTCTGGTTGTTCTGGAATGGCTTATGTTCTTGAATTTGCTGATATCATCAATGATGAAGATAGCGTCTTTGAAGATAAAGGTGTGAAAGTGATTGTTGATGGAAAAAGTATAGTCTATTTAGATGGAACAGAGCTTGATTTCGTCAAAGAAGGATTAAACGAAGGTTTTAAATTTAACAACCCAAATGTATCAAATGAATGCGGTTGTGGTGAAAGTTTTACTGTGTAATTTATGTTAAAACTGCGACTTTACGTTAATTAATCCAAGAGTAGATGTATGGACTATTTCACGCTATTAGGCATGCCTAACTGTTTTGATCTTGATAAACAGCAACTTGCTACACACTATCAAGAAATGCAACGCCAATATCATCCTGATCGCTATGCAGGTAAGTCAGAAAAAGAACAAGCACAAGCATTATCCCTAGCTTCAACGGTCAATCAGGCTTATCAAACCTTAAAAAATCCACTGACAAGAGCGGAATATATTCTCTTTTTACAGGGAATCGATATCGCTAATGAACAGCAAACAATGCAAGACTCTGCGTTTCTTATGGAGCAACTTATGCTTCGTGAAGAATTTGAAAATATTACGCATAGTCGTGATGTGGGTATTTTATTAGCGGATTTTTCTGAACGTGTAAATCAAATGTACACCTCGCGCTATAACGAAATGGTCGTGTTACTCAATCAAGAGAATTGGGAGTTAGCGGCTGATAGTGTCAGAAAATTACGCTTTTTAGCTAAATTGAAAGAACAAGTTGAACAGCTAGAAGAACGTTTGCTTGACAATCTTTAAGGGAAACCTCTATGTCATTATTACAAATCAGCGAGCCAGGCCAAACACCTGCACCGCATCAACGCAAACGTGCTGCGGGTATTGATTTAGGAACCACGCATTCATTGGTTGCTACTGTACGTAGTGGGCAAGCCGAAGCGCTTTCTGATAATGAAGGACGCTATTTATTGCCTTCTGTTGTACAGTATCAGGTTGATAATATTGATGTGGGTTGGAATGCGAAAAAAGACGCAGAAAAAGATCCCGCTAATACTATTAGTTCAATTAAAAGAATGGTAGGGCGCTCACTTTCTGATATTCAAACCCGTTATCCTAATCTCCCTTATCATTTTCATGAAAATGATAAGGGATTACCCCTTATTAAAACGGCGGCAGGTATTGTTGATCCCATTCAAGTTTCTTCAGATATCTTAAAAGTGTTAGCGAAGCGCGCGACTGAATCATTAGGTGGAGAATTAGATGGCGTTGTTGTCACTGTTCCTGCTTATTTTGATGATGCACAACGTCAAGGCACAAAAGAAGCTGCTCGTCGTGCTGGGTTACATGTTTTACGCTTGCTGAATGAACCCACAGCAGCGGCTATTGCTTATGGTTTAGATTCAGGAAAAGAAGGTACTATTATTGTTTATGATTTAGGTGGTGGTACTTTTGATGTGTCTGTTTTACGTTTGACTAAAGGCGTTTTTGAAGTTTTAGCGACTGGTGGTGATACCGCGTTAGGCGGTGATGATTTTGATATGATGCTAGCAGACTGGATAAGAGACAGAGCTGGTTTTGGTCATCAAAATGACAGGGTATTACAACGTCAACTTCTCGATGTTGCTTGTGAAACTAAAATAGCCTTAAGTAATAATGATGTTGCTGATATCTCGATTAATGATTGGAAAGGCGAAATAACGCGTGCTGAATTTGAATTACTAATCCAATCTTTAGTTAAACGTACGCTTTTATCAGTACGTAGAGCATTAAAAGATGCTGAAGTTGATATTGATGAGATATTAGAAGTTGTCATGGTAGGTGGTTCAACACGCGTACCCCTTGTACGTAAAATGGTGGGTGACTATTTTAAATGTGAACCTTTAACCTCGATTGATCCTGATAAAGTAGTCGCTATTGGTGCTTCAATTCAGGCTGATATTCTTGTTGGTAATAAACCAGATAGCGAAATGCTACTTCTTGATGTTATTCCTCTCTCATTAGGGTTAGAAACTATGGGAGGATTAGTCGAGAAGGTCATTCCACGCAATACCACTATTCCTGTTGCTAGAGCACAAGAATTTACCACGTTTAAAGATGGGCAAACAGCCATGAGTGTTCATGTTCTACAAGGTGAACGAGAAATGGTTGATGATTGTCGCTCGCTTGCTCGTTTTACACTTCGAGGCATACCTCCAATGGCTGCTGGTGGTGCACATATTCGTGTGACTTTCCAAGTTGATGCTGATGGTTTACTCAGTGTGAGTGCGATGGAAAAATCAACAGGTGTAGAAGCTTCTGTACAAGTTAAGCCATCTTATGGTCTTAGTGATAATGAAATTGCTAATATGCTCAAATCTTCGATGGAAAATGCCCAAGAAGATTTACAAGCTCGCCGTTTAGCCGAGCAAAAAGTCGAAGCAGCTCGCGTGTTAGAAAGTTTAACCGCAGCATTACAAGAAGATGCTCACCTTTTAAATGAGGATGAGAAAAAAGCTATCGACAATGTTGTAAATACCTTAATAGAAAGCGTTGAAGGCACTGATGCAGTCGCCATTGAAAACGCCATTAAACAACTGGATAAGCAAACTCAGGAATTTGCCGCGCGTCGTATGGATTCATCTATTCGTCAAGCGCTGGCAGGTCATTCTGTGGATGAGATATAACTATGCCGAAAATTGTATTTTTACCCCATAGCACACTTTGTCCTGAAGGTGTGGTAGCACAAGCCACTGAAGGTGAATCTATTCTCGATGTCGCGTTACGCAATGGCATTGAAATAGAGCATGCTTGTGAAATGTCATGTGCTTGCACGACATGCCACTGCATTGTGCGTGAAGGTTTTGACTCTTTAGAAGAAAGCTCAGAACTTGAAGACGATATGCTAGATAAAGCTTGGGGGTTAGAGCCTGACAGTCGTTTAAGTTGCCAAGCAAAAGTGACTGATGAAGACTTAGTGGTTGAAATACCAAAATATTCAATTAACCATGCAAGAGAGCACTAATATTAGGAGTCAAAAATGAAATGGAGTGATACTCGTGAAATCGGGGAAACCTTATTTGACCAATATCCTGATATAGATCCTAAAACGGTGCGCTTTACAGATATGCACAAATGGATTTGTGAATTAGAAGATTTTGATGATGATCCACAAAAATCGAATGAAAAGATTCTGGAAGCTATATTATTAGTTTGGCTTGATGAATTTGAATAATTGATTGTATTTTTACTGAAAAAGACTGGTCAAGTACCAGTCTTTTTGCATTGTAAGTAGCACAATCAATATAATACATTGAATAACAACTGAATAATGTTATTTAACCAAGTGTACCGATACGCTCTGCGATAAGAGGCATTAATTTTGAAGTATCGACATCGGTAACAATAGTACATTTGGGCTCAGCCTCTTTATTTTTAGCGCTACAAGCTAAACTATGTCCAAAAAGTGTTTTAGAACCATACTCAATATAGATATCTCCTTCTATCGATGAAAATATCTCGGGTTTAATAAGATAGGCAATGACACAAGGATCGTGAAGAAATGGATCGAACTCAGCGTATTTTTGAGACATTGTTGCAACTATCTTAGCAATATGGCCTTTCTTTTCTAATGAACGACAAAGACCAGCTCTAATATCTGCCTTCATAGTGACATCTAAACCCAGCATAGTGATATGACGAGCGCTATCAAAAACAATATGAGCAGCATGAGGATCAACGTAAAAATTAAACTCAGCAGCGGGTGTGATATTTCCTTGGGTAAATACAGCGCCACCCATGAGTACAATATCTTTTATATTATCGGTTAATCTTGGTTCTTTAATCATTGCCATTGCGATATTTGTTAGAGGTGCTATTGGGCAAAGTGTTATTTCACCAGGATTTGACATGACAGTATCAATAATAAAGTCTATCGCATGTCCTGAATAATCAGGGTAATTTGATTCAGGTAAAGCGATACCGGCTAAGCCATCTTCTCCATGTACTTCTGTGTGATTGCTTCTTCTCGCCATAATAGGATGAGAGCAACCTTTAACTACCGGTATATCAGGTCTTTCTACTAAGGATAATAAGCGTTTAGCATTATTATAAACCTTATTTAAGCTTACATTTCCTGCAACAGTCGTGATCCCTACTAACTCAATTTCAGGTGAAGCGAGAGCGAGAAAAATAGCGACAGCATCATCAACACCGGGATCACTATCAATGATAATTCTATGCATCTACAACTCCTCAATTTGGGTTTATATAGAAAATATAACTATAGTAATTAACTAATTGTAGAGATTAACGATAAAACTAGTTTTTATCGTTATTCTACAATTGCATTTTGGTGAAATGAAAAATGGAATGCTTTTGGGATGGTTGATTTATGATGTTGGGATACTAATGTTTTTATTTCTTTCATGAAACTGGCGTTTTTAAAAAATACGATGTGATTCATATTTTCAGTTGAAAGAGACATTGAATGAATACTTTATTCAATCTCTCTTTATATTAAGATCAAGCGATTGATTAAATTAAAACGGTTTAACTTTTTTCATATCTATAAAACTGTTTACCAACGCGTTGTTTTGAAATATTAATAACCGGCGGCTTCACCATCACTTCGTGGATCTGATGCGCCATATAACACATGATTTTCGTTATCAATTAAAATAGCACCAGCATGTCCCATAATTTCAGTATAGGGTTTTTCTACTTTAATGGGATGACCTTTCTTACGTAGTACTTCAATAATAGATTCACCAACGCGAGATTCTATTTTAATATCATTTGATGAGGCTCCCCAAGTACGGCCATATAACCAGCGTGGAGCATTTACTGCATCTTGTGGTAATAATCCAAAATCAACAATACGAGTAACTAAGGCTGCTTGAGTTTGTGGCTGTCCTTCACCTCCCATCGTTCCATAGACAAGATAAGGTTTATTATCTTTTAATAACATGGCTGGATTAAGAGTGTGGAAAGTTAATTTATTAGGTTCTAACTTATTAATTTGTTTAGGATCGAGAGAGAAGAAGCTACCCCTATTTTGTAATAAAATTCCGGTATCTTTAGCCACAATACCAGAGCCAAAATCATGATAAATACTTTGGATCATTGAAACAGCATTACCGTCTTTATCAACAATACCAAACCATACTGTATCTCCTTTAGGATCTAATAAGGTTCTATCCTGTTTTGCTTTTGTGATATCAATACGTTTGGCTTGGTCTTTACCATGTTGCGCTGAAAGTAAAAATTCAATAGGGATATCATTAAATGCAGGATCGGTGAGATATTGGTCTCTGTCAATAAAGGCTTCTTTTGTTGCCTCAATCATCGTGTGATAATAATCTGCACTACCTTCACCGAGTGATTTAATATCAATATTGTTTAAAATATTTAATATTTCGAGAGAGGCGATTCCTTGTGTATTAGGAGGCAAATTATAAGCAATATAATCTCGATAATTGACATGAATTGGCGTCATCCATTGTGCTTTGTGATTAGCAAAATCATCCAATGTTAACAAACCACCATTTTGTTGAATATCATCAACTATTTTATGAGCTAGCTCACCTTGATAAAATACATTCGCACCATTGCTAGCAATTAATTTTAGTGAATTAGCAAGAGCAGGTTGCTTTATTATTTCGCCAACATGATAAGGTTGTTTATTTGGCTTTAAAAAAACCTCAGAGAATGATTTAAAGCGCGCTAAATCACGAAACTCTTTATCATTAGGATCAAGATTAATTTGTGACCAATAAGCTAGGCTGTAAGAAACAGGAAATCCATCTTGAGCATAATTAATCGCTGAATCTAACAATGAAGACCATGGTAATGAATTTCCCATATTTTTTGTTGCATAGCGATAGGCTTCATCCCATCCTGAAATAGCGCCAGGTACGGTATTAATGGATAAATAACCGCGAGCTGGGATTTTATCTAATCCTTTTTGACGGTAGAAATCGATAGTTGCTTGCTGCCCTGAACGACCACTACCATTAATTCCTACCACTGTTTGGTCTTTGGCATTATAAATAAGCCAAAAATTATCACCGCCAATAGAATTCATTTGAGGATAAACAACAGTAAGTGTAGACGCTACAGCAATAGCAGCATCAACCGCGTTCCCACCTTGTTTTAATATATTTATACCGGCTTGTGTCGCTAAATAATTTGGTGATGTCACCATGGCATTTGGTGTGATGGGATTTATACATTCAGAAGCAGTCTGACAATATTGACCTTGTTCATACGTATTAATGGCATAAACATTTGAAGTATAACTAATAAAGCATAAGGAAAACATAACTGGAAAAGAAAATACAGAATTTAACTTCATACTAAGCCCTTAAATTAAATATGCGTATTTCTACACGCTTTAACTTACAGTATTAATGACTACATACTGAACTCGAAAATAAATAATTGTTTATTGGTATCATTATCATTTTTATTAATATAAAAATGCTTATTAAAGATAGAAGACTTAAAATGATTAATCTATTTAAACAATGGGTTATTAGTCGATATCATTCAATTTGGTGAACACGCTCAAATTTAAAGGTAACTATGTTGAATTTTTTTCATTATTAACGCGCTATCAAATCTCAACCTTATCGATATCTTTATTAACATAAAATCAAAAATAACCACAAAGTGGGAAATCATCGCGCTAGGTTGTGCGATATTCTTCTAAGAATACTTTGTATGCCTATGAGACAACTTGACGATAATGGAGTCTGTATTCTTTTTGCAGTAAATTAATCACTCTGAAAGATAAATATCTGGTAGTCTGAATGGGTTAACTGCCATCAGTAATAATAAGTGAGATAATTAATGAACAAACAAATAATGCCTATCATGCTGTCTAATGAACCTGCTGCAGCTTGTTGGGGTGAAAAAGCACTAATTAGCACTAGCGAAACTGGCATGACAATTCACTTAACCGAAGAAAATCGATTAGGTGCTATACAACGTGGTGGTCGCAAAGTTGACGGCCAAGGTATTCGTAATGTTGCACTCGTTGGTGATAATTGGGATTTAGAGCGTAGTTGGGCTTTTTGGTTAGGATTTAGAGCACCTAAAGGCGCTCGTTCTATCGAATGGCCACAATTAGGTGAAGCAGATAAAAAGGAATTAGAATCGCGTATCCGCATTGTTGATTGGGTAAGAGATACAATCAATACACCAGCAGAAGAACTCGGTCCTGAGCAATTAGCACAACGTACTGTTGATTTATTTTGTGGCTTAGATAAAGAAGAAATAAGTTATAAAATAACGAAAGGCGTTGATCTTCGAGATCAACAATATGCCGGCATCTATACTGTTGGTCGTGGATCTTCTCGTGATCCTGTCTACTTGGCTTTAGATTTTAACCCTACTCAAGACCCTAATGCTCCTGTGTTTGCATGTCTTGTTGGTAAAGGTATTACGTTTGACTCAGGTGGCTATAGCATTAAACCCACATCATCAATGAACTCAATGAAAGCTGACATGGGTGGGGCTGCGACCCTTGCTGGTGCTTTAGCGCTTGCTGTGACTCGTGGTTTAAATAAACGAGTAAAATTACTACTTTGCATTGCAGATAATATGGTCAGTGGTAATGCGTTTAAGCTGGGTGATATTATTCGTTATCGTAATGGTAAATCTGTTGAAATTATGAATACAGATGCTGAAGGTCGTTTAGTATTAGCTGATGGTCTAATTGATGCAAGTAATGCATCTCCTGAGCTTATTATTGATGCAGCAACCTTAACAGGGGCTGCAAAAGTTGCAGTAGGTAATGACTATCATTCAATTCTCAGCTTTGATGACAAATTAGCGACTGAATTATTAGCAAGTGCTGAACAAGAAAATGAACTATTTTGGCGCTTACCATTAGCTGATTTCCATCGTAGCCAACTCCCTTCAAGCTTTGCTGATCTTAATAATATTGCAGCGCCATCTCATACTGCTGGTGCAAGTACTGCGGCAGCCTTTTTATCACACTTTGTGACCGATTATAAAAAAGGCTGGGTACATATCGATTGTTCTGCAACTTACAGAAAATCTTCTGTAGAACAATGGGCTGCTGGTGCAACAGGTTATGGTGTTCGTTCAATTGCTAATTTGTTATTAACAAAAGCAAAATAACAATAAGCTAAGTTGGAGTTTGTCATGGATTTATCTGAGCAATTCGAGGTACAAGAAATTGTTACCGTTGAGGGTTCTTCTCTAAAGTTAAGTGTTCTAGAACCACTTCCTGAAAAGTTAACAAATGCATTAAGTGAATTATTTGGCGAATATAAACCTATTCGTCGCGCATTTATTGTTAATGCAAAGGAGCAAGATGAAGAAGAAACATTTTATCTTATTGGGCTAGAAATAACGGGAGAAGAAAGCACGATTGCAGAGTTATTTCCTAAAGCGGCGAAATCAGCATTTGAACACTTAGAAGAAGGGCAGTCTATTGATTTTTGTTTTGTGAATAAAGAAGAAAAAGGTGTAGCGCACTTTATGGCTCATCATGTTACACCTTTTTATCAACGGAAATTAGGAGGCTTTCTTCGAAAAGGCATTCCAATTGTCAATATAACCGGCGAATAAACCTTTTCATATTTAGGCGATATCTCATGAGATATCGCTTTTTTTTACCCTATAATGATCTAATCGGTAAATTATTTATATTTTATGTAACATATTATTTATGAAATCTTTACTCTAGCGTCCTGATTAAGGGAAATAACAAAAGTCAAAAAGCATCGAAATAGTATATTCAATGATTCTATATTATTAAATAAGACTGCCTAAAACGGCTTTTTTTCTTATTTGATTGAATCATTTTATATTTCATTTCACCGCGTATAAAACAGAGTGCACATTGCACATATCACATTATTATTGGGTTGAATTAAAGGAAAAGGATATGAACCAAAACCAATTTAGACAGTATACAGAAAAGAGGGGGTATAGTTGGTGCTCTCTTGCTGTATTACTGGCATCAGCACTGGCTGTTACTGGCTGTGATGATAAAAATACCGATGAAGGCGCTTCATCAACAGCAAATAATGTACAAACGACACAAAGCAATAAAACAGAAACAAAAGCAACTTCTGCTTCACAAAATGGTGAAAAATCGTCAGTTACAACGAAAATAAATAATCAAACTGCATTAACTAGCCAAGAAAAACGCAATGAATTAGCAACGCGTTATGCAGCCAAAGATGTCACTGTATTAGATGCTTCTGAATTGCAGCGTGATGGTGCAAGCACGATGGTAGTGACTTTCTCTGTCCCGCTTGATCCTGACCAAAAATTTGATGATGTTATCCGCCTTGTTGATACCAAAAAAGGTAAATTAGAAGGTGCATGGGAGCTATCGGATAATCTGATGGAACTGCGTTTTCGACATTTACCCCCATCAACAGAATTAAATTTAACCATTGATAAAACAATTAAAGGCATTAACGATCGTACTTTAGTTACACCATTTAGCCAGAAATTAACAACAGAAGAAATTTTTCCTTCTGTTGGCTTCACCAGCAAAGGTTCTCTTTTACCTTTAGAATCTGCTGAAGGCTTATCTATTACGGCATTAAATGTGGATCAGGTTGATGTTAACTTTTTCCGTGTTAAAGATGATAAATTAGCGCAGTTTTTAACCCAATGGGAAAATCGTTCTAATATTAATTATTGGGAATCTGACGAATTTTTATCTCAGGCTGATCTTGTCTATACCGGTCGCTTTGAATTAAACACAGAAAAAAATACGCGTGAAAATGTATTACTTCCTCTTAAATCTATTGATGCACTGAAAAAAGAGGGCGCTTATATTGCAGTGATGCAACAAGCTGGAAAATACTCTTACACCATGCCCGCTACGGTATTCACATTCAGTGATATTGGGATTTCAGTTCATAGCTACCTCAATAATATCGATATTTTCACCCAATCTCTAAATAACGGCGCTGCGCTAAATAAAGTCGAGCTCCGTTTATTAGATGAAAAAGGTGGGCTTATCTCCAAAGCACTAACAGATAATCAAGGACATGCATCATTAGAGAAAAATGATAAAGCACGTTTATTGATGGCTATTCGTGATGGACAAACAAGTATGATTGACCTGCGTAAGCCTGCGTTAGATCTTTCAGAGTTTGATATTGGTGGACCTCAAGGTTATAGCAAACAATTTTTTGTTTTTGGACCTCGTGATCTCTATAGACCGGGCGAGATCTTAATTGTTAATGCGTTACTGCGTGATGGTGATGGTAATCCAATTAAAGAGCAGCCAGTAAAAGTTGATTTATTAAAAACAGATGGTCAAATATCTCAAAGCTTTGTTTGGCAACCTGAAAATGGGCTTTACCAATTAAAACTGTCTATTCCTGAAAATGAAAGTACAGGAACAAGAACATTACGTTTCGATATTGGTGATGGAACGCCACGTTTTTATGAGTTCCAAGTTGAAGACTTTATGCCAGAGCGTATGGCGCTTGATATTACGGGTAAAAAAGGCATTTTATTAAGTGGTAATAATGCTTATTTTGATATCAAAGGACGTTATCTTTATGGTGCACCTGCCTCAGATAACCGCTTACAAGGGCAAATTTTCTTAAAATCATCACGTGAAGCCGTAAGTAAATTACCTGGCTATGAATTTGGTGATGTAAAAGATGAAAGCTTTAATCGTTTATTAGATGAATTCGAATTAAATCTTGATGCTGATGGTGAAACAACACTGAGTGTCGATAATGAACGTTATGCCGAATTAAAATCACCAGTAAATATTATTCTACAAGCAAGCTTACTTGAAGCGGGTGGCCGTCCTGTAACACGCCGTTATCAGCAAGCAGTATGGCCAGCAACCCATCTTGCGGGGATTCGTCCTCTTTTTGTAAAAAAAGAGGTGTATGACTATAGAGCTGATAAATACAAAGCAGGGTATTCTGTTGATGATAACTCAATGGCAGAGTTTGATATTGTTTACACCGATCAAGATGGCAATAAATTACCAGCCAATGATCTTAATGTGAAACTGATTTATGAACGTCATGATTATTACTGGCGTTGGTCTAACTCTAATGGTTGGGAGTCAGGATATAACCAAAAAGATCTTCAAATGGATGAGCAGACTATCAAGATAGCAAAAGAGGGTACTGCAAAGGTTGCTTTTCCTGTTGAATGGGGCTCTTATCGTATTGAAGTTTCTGATCCTAAAACAAATCTTGTCAGTAGCTTACGCTTTTGGGCAGGCTATTCTTGGATGGACAACACAAACGGTACAGGTGCTGTTAGACCAGATCAAGTTAAGCTATCTCTTGATAAAAAAGGATATTTACCCGGTGACAAAGTAAAACTGAATGTTATTGCTCCTCACCCTGGTAAAGGCTATGTTTTATTAGAATCAAGTAATGGACCATTATGGTGGCAAGAAGTCGATATGCCTGAAAAAGGCCTTGATATTGAAGTGCCTATAAATAAAGAATGGGCAAGGCATGACCTTTATCTGACAACAGTTGTTGTAAGACCTGGTGATGCCTCAAAACAAGCGACAGTTAAACGTGCTGTGGGTATTTTGCATTTGCCATTACAAGATAAAAACCGTCGTATTGATATCGCACTTGATGCACCTGAAAAAATAAGACCAAATCAAGACTTAAAAATTCGCATTAAGGCTAAACCTAATGAAGGCGAGTCATTACCTGAAAAAATCAATGTCCTCGTCTCTGCGGTTGATACTGGTGTCTTAAATATTACAGATTATAAAACCCCAAATCCTTATGATGCTTTCTTTGGTCGTAAACGCTATAGCGTTGATCAATATGATGTTTATGGGCAACTAATTGAAGGACAAGGTCGTTTAGCTAATTTACGCTTTGGGGGCGATGGTGGCGAAGAGGCGGCTCTTTCTCGCGGTGGTAAAAAACCATTAACTGAAGTGCAAATCATCGCACAACAATCAGCCCCAGTAATATTAAATGCACAGGGTGAAGGTGAAGTTTCTCTACCTATTCCTGAATTTAACGGTGAAGTACGCTTAATGGCACAGGCATGGACTGCTGATAAATTTGGTAGCCAAGAAGGTAAAGTCGTGATTGCTGCACCATTAGTCACTCAATTATCATTACCTCGCTTTATGGCAGGAGGAGATAGTGCACTGCTTTCATTAGATTTAACTAACTTAACTGATGATCCACAAGCCATCACACTAAATTATACCGTATCTGGGCTTGTTGGCTTAAATGGCGCTGAAAGCAAAACCGTTTCATTGAATAAAGGTGAACGTACACAAGTTCAAATTCCAGTTAAAGCGAAATATGGCTTTGGTCAAGGTGAGTTTTCACTCTCAATTACGGGTATTAAAGTGCCTAATGAAGAGATAAAACCTTATCATAACACATGGAAAATTGGCGTGCGTCCTGCATATCCAGCAGAAACTGTACATTATGCTAATACCTTAAAAGATGGTGAAACATGGCGTTTACCTTCAGAAACGTTAAATCAATTTAATAACGCGACACTCGAAGGTGAATTATTACTAACAAGTCGCCCACCATTGCAGGTTGCACGTTATGTTAGAGAGCTTTTTGCCTACCCATATGGTTGTTTAGAACAAACTGTAAGTGGGCTGTATCCATCTCTCTATTCCACTGAAAAAGAGCTAAAACAGCTAGGTATCAAAACACAAACTGATGCTGATAGAAAAGTGGCGATTGAAAAAGGAATTGCTCATCTATTAACAATGCAGAAAACAGAGGGTGGATTCTCATTATGGGATCAAGGTGGTAGTGAAGAATATTGGTTAACAGCTTATGCAACAGACTTCTTATTCCGTGCTTCACAACAAGGTTATGCTGTTCCTGCTGATGCATTAAAACGTGCTAATGATCGTTTACTGCGCTATTTACAAGACAAGAATCTTGTTAACTATGAATATGCCGTTAATCAAGATGCTGCTCGTTTCTCAGCAAGGGCTTATGCCGCACTGGTTTTAGCAAATCAGCAAAAAGCACCTTTAGGTGAATTACGCCGTCTTTATCTTGAACGTAACCAATCAGGTAGTGGTTTAGCATTAGTACAATTAGGTATTGCGCTTAAGCTGATGGGGGATAACAGCCGTGCTGAAGGATTGATTGCTGAAGGCGTAACGACAACACGTAAATACAATTACGGACTAGGTGACTATGGTAGTGTTATTCGAGATCAAGCTCTGATTATCGCTTTACTGAGTGAAAATAACCTTGATTCACAATCTCGTGATGCTAGCGTAATGACGCTTTCTGATAATCTAACAGGACGTGAATGGTTCTCAACGCAAGAGAGTAACTCTCTATACCTTGCTGGTCGCTTCTTCATTAATATGGCAGAACAACCGTGGGAAGTTGTTGTTAATAGACAAGTTCCGCCAATTAATAGCGATCGCGCTGTCAATGAAACATTAACGGCAACGCAACTTCAAGAAGGGCTAGAACTAAACAATCGTGGTGGTACAACGATTTATTCACGAATGAATATTGTAGGTTATCCTAAAACTATTCCTGCACCTTATAGTAATGTGTTGAATGTTAACCGTAGCTACTATGATCTTAAAGGACGTCGTGTAAATCCTAGCCGTTTACAAAGTGGTGAGATGCTAGTGGTAAAACTAGAAGTATCAGCAGATAGAGATGTACCTGATGCATTAGTGGTTGATTTATTACCAGCCGGTCTTGAAATAGAGAACCAAAACCTAGCATCAAGTAGTGCAAGTTTAAGTGATAGTGCAACAGACTTGCAGGAATTTATTGATGATATGGGACATGCGAATATCAAACATCTTGAATACCGAGATGATCGTTTTGTCGCTGCTGTTTCTATTGATAGATATCGCCCAACAACCTTGCTTTATTTAGCAAGGGCTGTGACACCAGGAAGCTATCAAGTTCCACCACCGCAAGTTGAATCAATGTATGTGCCTTATTGGCGCGCAATAGGAATGACAGAACCTAAAATTGACGTTGTTCCTTAAGCTTCATAGCCCTTTCTTAGGAAAGGGCTTTTCCTTTGAGTAATTGAATGAAACTGAGATATAAGTGGTTTTTTGCCGTTGTCATTATTTTTCTATTTGTTGCTCCAATCTGTATTTGGATAGCAAATAAAATATGGCCATTACCCGATCCTGAACCACAAATTGCAACGATTGTGACAGCACAAGACGGTACACCGCTTTGGCGTTTTGCTGATAAACAAGGGGTATGGCGTTATCACGTTAAACTTTCTGATGTTTCTCCTGAATATTTAGATGCGTTACTCACCTATGAAGATCGCTGGTTTTATCAACACCCTGGTGTTAACCCAATGGCGATAATTCGTGCTACATGGCAAGACATTACATCAGGGCGTATTGTTTCTGGTGGAAGTACATTATCTATGCAAGTTGCTCGCCTGATTGATCCTCATTCACGAACGATAGGCGGTAAAATTAAACAGCTTTGGCGCACATTACAGCTTGAATGGTATTACTCAAAAGACGAAATTCTGGAAATCTACCTTAATCGAGCTCCTTATGGTGGTACGTTAGAAGGAATAGGGGCAGCAAGTTGGGCATATCTTGGTAAATCGCCAGCAGATTTATCAGCAGGTGAGGCTGCATTAATGGCGGTATTACCTCAGGCACCAAGCCGTTTACGACCTGATAGATATCCTGATAGGGCACAAGTTGCTAGAGATAAAGTATTAGATAGATTGGCTGACTACCAGATTTGGTCACAAGAAAAAGTCGATGAGATAAAAGAAGAGCAAGTTTTATTAGCGCCAAGACAGACACCACAATTAGCGCCTTTGTTAGCTCGTCGTATGTATAATGAAAAGCGTGCTCCTATTATCACCACAACGATTGATGTAAACATCCAAAGACAACTTGAAGATATCGCTAATCGATGGAAATACCAATTAGCCGATAAAACATCTCTCGCAATTCTGGTTGTTGATCACACTGATATGAGTGTCAAAGGTTATGTAGGTTCTGCGGATTTTAGTGATAATAATCGCTTTGGTCATGTTGATATGATTAGTGCATGGCGCTCTCCTGGCTCAACATTAAAACCTTTTATTTATGGGTTGGCATTAGATGAAGGCCTAATTCATGCTGAATCTTTATTACAAGATGTGCCACGACGTTTTGATAATTATAGACCAGGTAATTTTGATTCAGGATTTAACGGTGCAGTTAGTGCTAGTGAGGCATTAAGTCGTTCACTTAATTTACCCGCAGTGCAACTTATCGAAGTATATGGTGCTAAAAAATTTGCAGCCAAATTGCGTCATAATCATTTAGAACTGCGTTTTCCTTATGGCTCAGAGCCTAATTTGGCTCTGATTTTAGGTGGAACAGCAACACGAATGGATGAGCTAGTCGCTACTTTTAGTGCGCTGGCAAGACAAGGAAAAACCGCGCCATTACGCTTTACACCAGAGCAAACGATTGAAAATCGTGTATTAATGTCACCCGGTGCAGCTTGGATTATTAGGCGAATATTAGCGGGTGAAGCAAGACCTCGCCCTGATAATGCACTTTCACCTATTGCCCCATTAGCATGGAAAACAGGTACTAGCTATGGTTATCGTGACGCTTGGTCTATTGGCGTAAATGCGCGTTATACCATTGGTGTATGGGTTGGGCGACCTGATGGCACACCTGTTGCTGGGCAGTTTGGTTTTGCGACCGCTGTGCCAATTATGAACCAAGTTAATAACTTATTAATGGGTTATCTCTACCAAAATAAGCAATCACCACCAACGGATTTAAGACCAAGTAGCGTTACTACCGCATTAATTTGTTGGCCTACAGGCAAAGCTCTACCAAAAGAAGATACTAATTGTCGTGTAAGTCGACGTAGTTGGATATTAGACAATACTATCCCTCCTACATTAATTAATGCAAGCCAAGAGGGTATTCTTGGAATTAATGAAAAAATATGGCTAGATAAAGACGGAAAACGAACAGGACCTAATTGCCCAAATGCGCAATTAAAAGATATCGCATTATGGCCGATAGCATTAGATGCATGGTTGCCTGAAAAAGAGCGTAGAGCGAAACGATTACCGTCTATTTCATTAACATGTCCACCTATTAAAGAAGATATCATTCCATTGTTTATTTCGGGTGTTCGAGCTGATGATTTACTAAGACCATTACCTGGTGAAACTACGGTTGAACTTGCTGTTTCAACACAAGGCGGAAATGGAACTCAATGGTGGTTTTTAAATGGAGAACAAATAGGTAAGACAGAAAATGGTGAGGTTTTTTCCTATTTATTGGAAAAACGAGGTAAATATCAACTTTCTGTTCTTGATTTAAGTGGGCAAACCGCTATGGTTAACTTTACTTTTCGTTAAAACTATTTAATAAAAATTGATAATTAATCATATTCATCATTAATTAAAGTGATTAATTATCAATATATCGCATAGCTTTTTTTATCTTATTTTTTTACATCTATTGTCATGGAAAGCACAAAAATGTGATTGGCTCGATAATTTATTACTTTTTTGCTACAGTTTTTTAAAAAAAAGAACGTTTTCATCTGTGCAATTAGGTTCTATGCCCCTATAATCGTGCCCTTATTTTTGCAGGAAATGCGGTTTTTGATTCGCTTTTCCATGATCTGCGATAAAAAGAGATAACAAAAAGTTGTCATTAGTGAAACAATTCTGAGGTAAGACATGGCTATTCAGCGTACATTTTCTATTATTAAACCTAATGCTGTGAAAAAAAATGTGATTGGTTCTATCTACCATCGCTTTGAAAGTGCGGGTTTTAGCATCATTGCAGCTAAAATGCTTCATTTAACTCGTGAACAAGTAGAAGGTTTTTATGAAGAGCACAAAGGCCGTCCTTTCTTTGACGGTTTAGTCGAATTCATGACATCTGGCCCTATCATGGTTCAAGTGTTAGAAGGCGAAAATGCAATTCAACGCCACCGTGATTTAATGGGTGCAACAAATCCAGACAACGCGTTAGCAGGTACTTTACGCGCTGATTACGCAGATAGCTTTACTGAAAATGCAGTACACGGTTCAGATTCAGAAGAATCAGCAGCTCGTGAAATTGCTTATTTCTTTACTGAAAATGAAATCTGCGCACGCTAATTAATTAGCATCTCTATACGAAAAACTGTACAATGCGACGCCCTGTTAAAAATAGACAGGGCGTCTTTTATTTTTATAAGTATCCCGTTAACTTATTCGTTAACGCAGGCCGCATAGTGTAACAACGAGGCAATGTCATGACCCAATCTACAACTCCAGCGCTGAGCGCTTCTGTCGCTGTTTCTAAAGAAAATACCGTGAATCAAAAAACTAAAATTAATCTGTTAGATTTAAATCGTAAACAGATGCGTGAACTTTTTGTCTCTATGGGCGAAAAGCCTTTTCGCGCTGATCAAATAATGAAGTGGATGTACCACTACTGTTATGACGATTTTGATCAGATGACAGATATCAATAAAGTATTACGCGCTAAGTTAAAAGAAATTGCTGAAATAAAAGCACCCGAAGTTTCAGAAGAACAACGTTCAACTGATGGCACCATAAAATGGGCGATTAAAGTCGGTGATCAACAAGTTGAAACGGTTTATATTCCTGAAGACGATCGCGCAACATTATGTGTTTCATCACAGGTTGGTTGTGCTTTAGAATGTAAATTCTGTTCTACAGCACAACAAGGCTTTAATCGTAACTTAAAAGTCTCTGAGATTATTGGTCAAGTTTGGCGTGCTGCTAAAATTATCGGCTCTTTAAAAGAAACGGGGCGTCGTCCTATTACTAACGTTGTTATGATGGGAATGGGCGAACCATTACTGAATTTAAATAATGTTATTCCTGCTCTTGAAATTATGATGGATGATTTTGGGTTTGGATTATCCAAACGTCGCGTCACTGTTTCTACATCAGGAGTTGTACCCGCATTAGATAAACTAGCTGATGCAGTTGATGTTGCTTTAGCGATTTCTTTACATGCACCAACGGATGATGTGCGTGATGAAATTGTGCCAATTAATAAGAAATATAATATTGAAATGTTTCTTGAAGGTGTACGTCGTTATATTTCAAAATCGAATGCAAACCAAGGTCGCGTTACAGTTGAATATGTGATGCTAGATCATATTAATGACAGCACAGAACAAGCTCATCAATTAGCAGAATGTTTAAAAGATACGCCGTGTAAAATTAACTTAATCCCATGGAATCCGTTCCCTGGTGCACCTTATGGACGTAGCTCAAATAGCCGTATTGACCGTTTTTCTAAAGTACTAATGGAATATGGTTTTACCACGATTGTTCGTAAAACTCGTGGCGATGATATTGATGCTGCATGTGGACAGTTAGCGGGAGATGTTATTGACCGTACTAAGCGTACACTGAAAAAACGTCAACAAGGTGAACTAATTTCTGTAAAAGCAGTCTGATAAAACTGGTGTTCTCTCTTTATTATCTTTGTGATAATAGAGAGAAAATTAGGGATAAATATCTTTGAGGATATGTCGATGATAAGGATATCATCAGTAGCTATCTTTGGTTTGTTGTTATTAATTTTAGGTTGCCATTCAACAACACATCAAAAATATGTTGCTGTTTCTACACGTTTACAATTAGGTGATGCGTATATAGCACAACAACAATACCTTATTGCACAATACCATTTTCAAAAGGTGTTATCGGTGATGCCGAATAATGTTGATGCAAATTTAGGAATGGCATTAACTTCTCAGTTATTAGGCAATCATCTAAAGGCGTTCGAATATTACAAATTAGCGATGAAGTCGAAGCCAGTAAATGTTAATGTATTAAGACATTATGGTAATTTTCTTTGTGAGCAAAATCGACTAAACGGTAATCGTGCGTTGGTTGAAAATATACCGTCAGAATACTTAGTTTGTCAGCGTAGTGATAGTGATATATCACAGAATTCGCGGTGAAAACGCTAAGGTACTTTGTGCTTTTGCGGATTCATCAATGTTAAACATCCAATAGCCACAGTGCCTAGATTGCTAATGAATACTGAAAACAAAACCGAAGAAGTGAAATTAACAGCTGGTCAACTTTTACGTCAGGCACGTGAAAAGGTAGGGTTAACACAAGAAACTGTTGCTGATAGACTTTGTTTGAAGTTAACGACAGTTCGCGAAATTGAAGCAGACTCTGTTCCCGCCAATATTGCACCAACATTTTTACGCGGTTATATGCGTTCTTATGCAAAACTTGTCGGTCTTCCTGAAAGTGAAATTATTGGTTTAATTAACCAACAGGCGCCTGTTAAACAAGTCAAAATGGCGACAACGCAAAACTATTCATTAGGCAAAAGTCACAAAAAACGTGAAGGCTGGTTAATGAAAATTACTTGGGTAATTTTAATTATTCTTGTTGCGTTAGTCGGTGCTTGGTGGTGGCAAGGTCATCAAGCAGATCAACAAAATCTAGTTTCAATGGCTTCACAAGATGTGGGGCAAAATAATCAACATGAAGACACCAATGAGATAGATTCTCCGCTTTCAACCTTAGATAATACGGATATGTCTGAAGGCGAAAATATACAAGAACCTGCAACATCGTTAGTAGATAATCAGACTCATAAGGCTGGTGAATTATCAACCATTGATACCGCATCGACAGCTGAGGTAAAAACGGTTCCATTACCCGTATCACCGCTGACAACATCAACTACATCTCGTGCTAATGCAGATGAAAATACAACGTCAGATACACCGGCTGTTGCTGATCAACTCGTTATTATGTTCGATGGTGAATGTTGGTTAGAAGTCCGTAATGCTCAAAATAAAGTCGTATTTAACGGTATTAAGAAAGCAGGTGATCGTTTGGAATTTAATGGTGAGCAACCTTATAAACTAAAAATAGGCGCACCTACTGTAACTCGCTTACAGTTTAATGGCGAATCGATTGATCTAAGTCGTTTTACTGGAAAAATAGCAAAAATAACAGTACCGAGCGCTTAATCTGACTACATATTTGAGCAAGCATGGAAGCGTGGGAGAATTAATCAATGCATAAAGAATCACCTATTATTCGTCGTAAATCGAAGCGAATTTATGTTGGTAATGTACCTATTGGCGATGGTGCACCTATCGCAGTTCAATCGATGACGAATACACGAACGACAGACGTAGAAGCGACTGTCCGCCAGATTAAATCTCTGGAACGTGTTGGGGTGGATATTGTTCGTGTTTCTGTACCAACTATGGATGCTGCTGAGGCATTTAAACTTATTAAACAACAAGTTAACGTTCCTTTGGTCGCTGATATTCATTTTGATTATCGTATTGCATTAAAAGTTGCTGAATATGGCGTTGATTGCTTACGTATCAACCCAGGAAATATCGGTAATGAAGAGCGAATTAGACAAGTTGTTGATTGTGCACGTTTTTATAATATCCCAATTCGTATAGGGGTCAATGGAGGCTCTCTTGAAAAAGATATTCAAGAAAAATACGGTGAACCAACACCTGAAGCCCTAGTTGAATCTGCAATGCGTCATGTCGATATCTTAGATAGATTAAACTTTGATACATTTAAAATTAGTGTAAAAGCATCCGATGTTTTCCTTGCTGTTGATTCTTATCGGTTGCTGGCAAAGAAAATTGATCAACCTTTACATCTTGGGATCACCGAAGCGGGTGGCGCAAGGGCAGGATCGGTTAAATCAGCAATTGGTCTTGGGATCTTATTATCAGAAGGTATCGGCGATACATTAAGAATTTCACTTGCAGCAGATCCTGTTGAAGAAGTGAAAGTGGGCTTTGATATTCTAAAATCTTTGCGTATCCGTTCACGTGGCATTAATTTTATTGCGTGTCCAACATGTTCTCGCCAAGAGTTTGATGTTATTGGAACTGTTAATGAGTTAGAGCAACGCCTTGAAGATATTATCACACCAATGGATATTTCTATTATCGGCTGTGTCGTTAATGGGCCTGGCGAAGCAGAAGTTTCAACCTTAGGCGTTACTGGTGCAAAAACGCGCAGCGGTTTCTATGAAGATGGTGTGAGACAAAAAGAACGCCTTGATAACAGCAATATGATTGATTTATTAGAAGCTAAAATTCGCGCTAAAGCCTCAATGCTCGATGACAGCATGCGAATCAACATAAATCAACTGGATAAATAACGATCAACTCACTGGCTCATTTTATAATGAGCCAGTTTTACTTTAGATTTTACGTTGAATACAGATTGAGTTCGCTTCTATAATCATCTTAACTATCAATTAATAACTATTAGAGAAAAAAAGTGGCACAAAAAATCCAAGCCATTCGTGGTATGAACGATTATCTCCCTGCTGATACACGTGTATGGCAGAAAATAGAAAATACGCTAAAACAAATTTTAGCGGGTTATGGTTTTAGTGAAATTAGAACACCTATCGTAGAGCATACCCCTCTATTTCAGCGAGCAATTGGTGAAGTTACCGATGTTGTTGAAAAAGAAATGTATACTTTTACCGATCGTGGTGAAGATTCACAAAGTTTAACGTTACGCCCTGAAAATACAGCTGGTTGTGTACGTGCTGGTATAGAACATGGTTTACTTTATAACCAAGAGCAACGTTTATGGTATTTAGGGCCAATGTTCCGTTACGAACGCCCTCAAAAAGGTCGCTATCGTCAATTCCACCAGTTAGGTGCTGAAGTTTTTGGTTTACAAGGTCCTGATATTGATGCTGAGCTAATTATGCTTACCGCTCGCTGGTGGCGTGCTTTAGGTATTGCCGAGCATGTGACATTAGAATTAAATTCTATCGGTTCACTTGAAGCGCGAGCAAATTACCGTGATGCATTAGTCTCATTTTTAGAGCAACACGTTGATAAGTTAGATGAAGACTGCAAACGTCGTATGTATTCTAACCCATTGCGTGTTTTAGACTCTAAAAATCCTGAAATTCAGACTTTATTGAATGATGCGCCTGAACTTTTCGATTATCTTGATGACGAATCAAGAGCACACTTTGATGGTCTTTGCGCATTATTAGACTCTGTAGGAATCACATACCGTGTCAATCAGCGTTTAGTCAGAGGGTTAGATTACTATAACCGTACTGTTTTTGAGTGGGTGACAAGTGCACTAGGCTCTCAAGGTACAGTTTGTGCTGGTGGTCGCTATGATGGTTTAGTGAAACAATTAGGCGGACACCCAACACCTGCGGTTGGCTTTGCAATGGGTATGGAACGCATGATCTTATTGGTTCAAGCGGTTAATCCAGAATTTGTTGCTGATACGAATGTTGCTGATGTCTATCTTGCCTCTTTTGGCGGTGATGATAGCCAAAGTGCAGCCTTAAAATTAGCTGAAGAAATTCGTGATCAATTACCTACATTGCGTTTAATGACCAACCACGGTAAAGGTAACTTTAAAAAGCAATTAGGGCGCGCTGATAAGCAAGGTGCTAAAATTGCACTTATTTTAGGCGAAGATGAAATTAATACGGGCACTGTTGCAGTTAAAGATTTGCGTTCAGGAGAACAAAAAATCGTTGCTCGTAATGAGCTAGCAGAGCAACTGACGTTGTTATTAAGCTAAGGAGAGAAGTGTGGAAATCTACGGCACTGAAAATGAACAAGTTGATGCAATTAAGCAATTTTTTAAAAGCTATGGTTTAACGATTATTTTGTCTATTGCAGTGGCTTGTGGTGGTCTATATGGTTGGAAATATTGGCAATCACACAAAGAAAATCGCTTACAAGAAAGTGCAACTTCTTTTGCAACAGTCAATGAAGCACTGACAAAACCAACGCCAGAGAGTATTGCGGCTGCTGAAAAATTTGTTACTGACACAAATGATATTTACGGTGTATTAGCATCGCTAGAGCTAGCCCAAGTCGCTATTGAATCTAATGATTTAGTTAATGGTGAACGCCATCTAACGGCTGCTGCTTCAAAAGTTCAGAACGATGCTTTCGCAGATATGCTTAACCTGCGTTTAGCACGTGTTCAACTCGCATTAGATAAAACAGATGCAGCATTGATTTCACTTGAAAAAGTGAAAAATACAGCTTGGAATGGCATGAAAAATTATATCCGTGGTGATGTATTAGCGAAAAAAGGTGATAACACCGGTGCCGCAGCTGCTTATCGTAGTGCTTTAAGTGACGAAAATGCGGGTGCTATTCGTTCACTGGTAGAACTTAAACTCAATAATTTATCCAACTAAAGGGATCTTCAGACATGCAACTGCGTAAAACTCTCCTGGTTGGTCTACTAGCTTCTGTTTTCTTAGCAGGATGTTCTAGTGAACAGGATAATGTGACAATGTCTCCATTGCCTGAGGTGCAGAATCAATTTACACCAAACGTTATTTGGGACAAATCAGTAGGAGATGGTATTGGAAAATATTACTCCCACTTGTCACCAGCATGGGATGGTTCAGTTGTGTATGTCGCTGATCGCCATGGTTTAGTTAAAGCGTTAGATTTAGAAACGGGTAAAGAGCTATGGTCGCAAGATCTTTCTACTAAAAAAGGCTTTTTCTCGTCTAATGAATCCGCATTACTTTCTGGTGGTTTAACTGTTTCAGGAACCCGTGTATTTGTGGGAACTGAAAAAGCAAAAGTTTATGCATTAAATACAGATGATGGCTCTATTGACTGGGAATCAGATGTTGCTGGTGAAGCTATTTCAAGACCTGTTGTGAGTGATGGTTTAGTGCTAATCCACACAAGTAACGGTATGCTTCAAGGTCTTGATTTACTTAACGGTAATATTTCATGGTCAGTAAATCTTGATACGCCATCATTATCTGTTCGCGGTGAGTCAGCACCCGCCGTTGCTTATGGTGCGGCAATTATTGGTGCAGACACAGGTCGTGTAAGTGCGGTTGTGTTATCCCAAGGTCAATTGATTTGGCAACAAAATATCTCACAAATTAAAGGTTCTACAGAAATTAGCCGATTAAATGATGTTGATATTACGCCAGTCATTGATGAAAATACCGTTTATGCGGTGGCTTATAATGGTAATTTAGTCAGCTTAGATATGCGTTCAGGACAAATTCTCTGGAAACGTGATTTAGGTTCAGTCAATGACATGGTTATGTCAGGCGATAATTTGTACCTTGTTGACCAAAATGATCGTGTTTTATCTATTCGTAAATCTGATGGTGTCACATTATGGACACAAGAAGATTTACTGCATCGTAATCTAACAGCACCTGCTATTTATGATGGCTACTTGGTTGTTGGTGATGCAGAAGGTTATCTTCACTGGATTGATACCAGCACTGGCAAATTTATTGCACAAAACAAAGTAAATAGCTCAGGTCTATTAAGTCGCCCTCAAGTTGCTAAAGATAAGCTAATGATCCAAGCTCGTAATGGTAAGTTATATCTTTATAGTCGATAACTAATCGCTAACAACTTTATTTATTTTACGGCTCCTTTAAGGAGCCGTTTCGTCTTTTTAGTAATTACATGTAAAATACAATTAGGATGATGATTGTATTTTTATGAGGCATCAAAAAATGATACCCGTTATTGCCCTTGTAGGGCGCCCTAATGTGGGTAAATCCACATTATTTAATCGACTAACACGCACAAGAGATGCATTGGTAGCTGATTTTCCTGGTTTAACACGAGACCGTAAATATGGTCGCGCAGAGTTAGACGGCGAAGAATTTATTATTATTGATACTGGTGGTATTGATGGCGCTGAAGAGGGTGTAGAAACCCATATGGCATCACAATCATTACAGGCTATTCAAGAAGCGGATATTGTTCTTTTTTTAGTAGATGCTCGTGCAGGATTAATGCCTGCTGACCAAGGCATTGCAAAACATCTTCGTGGTGTTGAGAAAAAAACGTATTTAGTTGCGAATAAAACAGACGGTATTGATATTGATACAGCGTTAGCTGATTTTTACTCTTTAGGCTTAGGGGAAATATTTCCCATCGCGGCTTCTCATGGTAGAGGTGTTGCACAACTTATTGAACAAGCATTATTACCGATTACAGGCAAAGTGATTGAAGAAGAAGTTGAGCTAACTGAAGAAGAAGAAAATGCGGCGTATTGGGCTGCATTTGAAGCAGAACAAGAAGCACAAGAAAGTGAAGAAGAAGATGAATTCGATCCTTCTACATTACCTGTAAAACTAGCTATTGTTGGTCGTCCTAATGTAGGTAAATCAACATTAACTAACCGTATGTTAGGTGAAGAGCGCGTTGTTGTTTATGATATGCCAGGAACAACTCGTGATAGTATTTATATTCCTATGCAACGTGATGATAAAGAATATATTCTTATCGATACAGCAGGTGTGCGTAAACGCGGTAAAGTTAAAGAAACGGTTGAAAAATTCTCTGTTATCAAAACACTACAAGCGATTGAAGATTGTAATGTTGCCTTATTGGTCATTGATGCAAGAGAAGGTATTTCAGATCAAGATCTCTCTTTATTAGGTTATATTCTTAATTCAGGGCGTTCATTAGTTATTGCTGTCAACAAATGGGATGGCATGACACAAGAAGATCGTGAGCAAGTAAAAGCGATGCTTGATCTTAAATTAGGCTTTGTTGATTTTGCACGTGTTCACTTTATTTCTGCATTACATGGTAGTGGTGTTGGTAACTTATTTGAATCTATTCAAGAATCATATATATGTGCAACACGTCGTGTAGGAACGTCAATGCTTACACGTATCATGAAAATGGCAGAAGATGATCACCAACCACCAATGATCCGTGGTCGCCGTGTAAAAATGAAATATGCGCATGCAGGTGGTTACAACCCACCAGTCGTTGTTATTCATGGTAATCAAGTTGTTGATTTACCAGATAGTTATAAGCGCTATCTAATGAATTATTTCCGACGCACATTACAAGTGATGGGAACGCCAATTCGTATTCAATTTAAAGAGGGTGAAAACCCTTATGCTGATAAGAAAAATAAACTCACGCAATCTCAAATGCGTAAGCGTAAACGTTTATTAGCACACTTGAAAAAATCGAAATAGCGCTAAGTAATCTTACAAAAAAATGGCGTTCATGTTGTTATGAACGCCATTTTTATCTTTAGACTTTAGCGATTAGCTAACATTTTCTCTATCATTAGCTGTGAAATGATAGCTTGTTCGCCACTTGTTATTGGCGCGGTGTCATTGTTTACGCAATCAATAAAATGCTCAACAGCCCCAATAAAACCCCGTTGCAATAATATAGAATCCCAACTATTAGGTGATTTTATTGTTGAACTTTGACTATTTTCACTATGCCACGTATTCATGTTAGTTATTTGATGGATAACATCTTGATAAATAGCCGTTAATTGTTCTTGCTGGCTACCTGATTTCCTATGCATTGATGTTGTTACCCAACAATTATTTACTTGTAGATGATGCTCAGCATAAAAAAGACAGTTTTTATCTGTCTCAATAATACTACCGCTGACTAGTTTTGCTTGTGAACCCGCTATCCAAAGTGCTGTATCAACAACATGTAAATAATCATCTAAGAGTGTAAAACGCGTATCGTTAGGCCCGATACTATTACATCGATGTTTTTCAATACGAAGAGAAGATAAACCGGTATTTTGCTGTTTTAACGATTGATAAAAAGGCGCGAATCGTCGATTAAAGCCAACCATGAGCTTTTTCTTTTTCTTTATCGCCAACTCAATTAATGCTTCAGATTGCTGAATATCTTCTGTTAATGGTTTATCAACATAAACATGAATATTTGCATTCAATAAATAGTTGATAACTTCAAAATGACTTGAGGTTGCACTGTGGACAAATATTGCATCACAGTGTTTAGCGAGTGATGCTAAATTATCAAAATAAGGGATACGATAAGAGGAGCAAATTAAGTTGCCTTTTTGTTGATTAGGAGTGAAGGCACCAATAATTTCCCATTGTGTTGCTTTACTCAAAATAGGAAGATAAACTTTTTGTGCAATTGAGCCTAAACCAACAAGTCCAATACGTAATTTTCTCATAATTATCCTCAAGTTTTTCTTTTTACGCAATTATCACTATAAAGTGACTGAAAAAGAATTTATAGCAATGATAAAAAATGCCAACTCATCATTTTTTCATAAAAAATTAATTATAGTTTAAAAAAAATGTTTAAAATAAGAGTGATTCTTATTCGTTTTAATGAGCAGTTTATCTTGAAAAAATATATTCTTATAGCATCAACACTTATTCTTTCATCTTGTGCAACACCTGATAAATGGGAAGCTAAAACAACTAATCCATCACCTTTAGAAATTGCTAAAGAGATGTGCTTACAGCAGGCTAAAGAACGATATCCAGTGATGTTATCATCAAGTCCATCACCTTCGTTTTCACCGATGATTATTAATGGTGTAAGTGTTCCTAATCCAGGAAATGGTCACTCATTTTCATCAGATAGAAATGAATGGGCACGCAAAGACTATTTTAATACGTGTATGAAAGCAGAAGGTTGGGAAAATAAAACCAAAGTAACCGGGTTACTTGGTTTTCTTTTTAACTAAATTTCGCCATTTATCTAACTTTTATTATTTGCGATAATTACATCGCCTTTGAGTCAAAATCAAACTGCGCCTTATCTCCTATCATTTATTTTATGAAATGATGAGCATATAAGGGTAGTTTGATTTGATATTTTTATACCCACTCTTTGCGGATTAAGAAATCACGATAAAGCTTATTCTCAGGAGTATCAGGATCAGGAGAATAATCATATTCCCAGCGAACTAAAGGTGGCATTGACATTAAAATAGACTCAGTACGTCCACCACTTTGTAAACCAAATAAAGTGCCTCTATCCCACACTAAATTAAATTCGACATAGCGTCCACGGCGATATAATTGGAAATTGCGTTCTCTTTCACCCCATTCCATGATTTTGCGCTTTTCAACAATAGGTAGATAAGCTTCAAGAAACCCCTGACCAACATGTTGAACAAAATCAAAGCAATGATCAAAATCAGGTGTATTTAAATCATCAAAGAAAAGACCACCAACACCACGAGGTTCATTACGATGTTTAATATAAAAATAATCGTCGCACCATTTTTTATAACGCACATAATAATCGTCACCAAATGGCTGACAAACTGATTTTGCAACGCGATGCCAATGAATAACATCCTCTTCAAAACCGTAATAAGGTGTTAAATCAAAACCACCGCCAAACCACCAAACAGGGGCTTCACCGTCTTTTTCAGCAATAAAAAAACGAACATTAGCATGAGATGTTGGAATATAAGGGTTGAGAGGGTGAATGACGAGGGAAACACCCATTGCTTGAAATCGGCGCCCACTTAATTCAGGGCGATGTGCAGTGGCTGATTGTGGTAATGTGTCGCCATAAACATGAGAGAAATTAACACCAGCTTGCTCAAATATACCCCCTTTTGTTAATACACGGGTACGACCACCACCACCTTCTTTTCTTTGCCAATTATCTTGCTTAAAGGTTGCCTTTTGGTCTATGTTTTCAAGAGAACGACAAATATTATCTTGTAGTGATAAGAAAAACTCTTTAACACGATGAATGTCAGGTAAACTCATAATAACCTATAATTTTTATCATATTTATTAAAAATAAAGTCTTATCCCCTATGTTCTCACTTTCGAGTTGATTCATAAACCAAACAAGGGATAATAATTCAAGATTTATATGAAAATAACAGGCTAAACCATGGAAATACGTGTATTTCGCCAAGAAGATTTCGAGGCCATCATTACACTCTGGGAACGTTGCGATTTAATTTCGCCTGATAACGATCCGGAAATAGATATTGAAAGAAAGATAAACCATTCACCTGATCTGTTTTTAATTGCAGAAGTATCGGGTGAGATTGTAGGTAGTGCAATGGGCGGATATGATGGACATAGAGGCTCATTATATTATCTCGGTGTTCATCCTGATTTTCGCGGTAGAGGTATTGCTAATGCATTAGTTTCTCGTCTTGAGAAAAAATTAATTGCAAAGGGATGTCCACAAATTAATTTGGTCATACCTGAAGAAAATGACTCAACGATTTTCATGTTTGAAAAACTCATGTATGAAGACCAAAATCAAGAAAATACAATGTATAGTAAACGCTTAATTATCGACCAAGATTTTGATATTTAACAAACAGAATCATCGCTCTTATTTCTATATAAAGCATAAGGGCGATTTTTTGTATTTCTGCCATGCTATTTTTACCTTTTCCTCGCCTGCTTTATTTTTCTGATTAAAAGTCATTCATAAGTTAAATTATTGGCTACAAAAATTGCGAATTAAGGGATTTGTTGAACAAATGGAAATCTTAATGGTCGTAATTAAGCTCTCTTTTTTAGGCCGTTATTAACGAATACGTTATCTATATTTTGCCATAATATAAGCCTATAAAATGATTTAAAATTTGATTTCAATGTGCTATGAAAAAGTGTAATGGAGATATTTATGATGCCGAAGTTTTGGTTACCCTTGTGTTTAAGCGCAAGTGTTTTGCTATTAAGTGGCTGTTCATCCATGGGGGGAATGTCTTTTTCTGCACTAAATCCAATGAATTGGTTTTCTAGCGAACCTCTAGCAATTTCAGCTGATGGCCTTGGTAATATTAATAGCTCAACAAAAATTTCTGAAGATGATATAAAAAATGAGTTAGGGAGTCATTATCACTATCGCCAAGGTATGGAAATGCAAAATGGTGATGTTGTAGTCACAGTTCAAGCGCTAGAAGATAATAAAGTACAAGTTGCTTTTTACGGTAAGGAAAAAGGTAACGTAGAAAAAATTGCTGTTTCTGATGTTAATGCCACCACATCATGGGGTACCAAAGTAGGAATGCCATTTAAAGATATTTATAAAAAAGCCTTTGGTGCCTGTACTAAAGGCCCTAAAGCTGAAGATAAAAAGACAATTCTATGTCAATCACAGCAAGCCAAATCGGTAAGTTATGTGTTTAGTGGTAGATGGGATGGTCCTGATGGTTTAATGCCACCAGATGAGGCCCTATCTAATTGGTCATTAACACAGATTGTTTGGCAAAATAAATAAGTCGTTATATCAAATAAAACGTTTCAATATTGAGTGATGCCAGTTATTAATTAAGCTGGCATTTTTTATGATTTATTTTTATTGTCCTGCAACAGATTGAAAACATTTCAAGTTAGTAACGCATTACTGAATTATTAGCAAACTAGATCACTCTTATTTGTTTGTAATAGCTACTAGTTATATCAAATAACAAAACCTAACTACCCTGTTATAAATAAAGCCGATAAAGTAGCCATTAGATTAAGATTTGCACTTACTGCACTTACACTGATGGGTACTTTTAATGAAAAAAAATAGAATAACCCTTTTGGCAATACAGGCAACTACGGCATTATCTTTAGTTGTCAGTAGCTATGTAGGCGCTGCACAACTATTAAATAGCTCTTATGATATTTCACGGGAGTTATTTACGCAGTTAAATCGTGATTTTAAAACACAGTGGGATGCACAACATCCTGATGACAAAATAACAATTAAACAATCCCATGCAGGCTCATCTAAACAAGCACTTGCTATTTTACAAGGTCTACCTGCTGATGTTGTGACTTATAATCAAGTCACAGATGTTCAAATCCTACACGATAAAGGCAAATTAATTCCTGCTAATTGGCAACAACGCTTGCCTAACAATAGCTCACCTTATTATTCCACAATGGCTTACCTTGTTCGCAAAGGAAATCCTAAAAATATTACATCATGGGAAGATCTTACCCGTGATGACGTTAAAGTCGTATTCCCAAATCCAAAAACATCAGGAAATGGTCGTTATACCTATTTAGCAGCATGGGGTGCATTTGAAAAAGCTTATGGTAGCGATGAAAAAACGCGCGAAGCCATGACTAAGCTACTTAGAAATGTTGAGGTTTTTGATACTGGTGGGCGTGGTGCAACAACGTCTTTTATTGAACGAGGACTCGGTGATGTGCTGATAAGCTTTGAGTCTGAAGTTAATAATATTCGCCAGCAATATGGCGAAGATGACTATCAAGTGATTGTACCTCCTGTTGATATTTTAGCTGAATTTCCTGTGACTTGGGTTGATAAAAACGTTGAGCGTAATGGCTCTGAAACAGTTGCAAAAGAGTACCTTAATTATCTTTATAGCCCAAAAGCGCAACAAACCATGACGCAATTTAATTATCGGGTTAACGATAGCGTGGTAATGGAGCAAAAAGGTAGCCAATTCCCAGAAACTTCACTATTTACCATCGAAGACGTTTTTGGTGATTGGAATAATGTTATGCAAACACATTTTCTAACTAATGGAGTGCTTGATCAGTTATTAGCACAAGGACGTCGATAATGTTTGCCATTACAAGTAAGCGAGTTTTACCCGGATTTGGACTCAGTTTAGGCAGTTCGCTATTTTACACTTGTCTTATATTGCTTTTGCCAATGAGTGCATTAGTTGTTCAATTATCAGATATGAGCTGGACTGAGTATTGGAATGTTATTACGCATCCACAAATAATCGCGGCTTATAAAGTCACCTTATTAGCGGCCGCTGTTGCCAGTGTGTTTAATGCACTTTTTGGTATGTTATTAGCGTGGGTTATTACACGCTACCGGTTTCCAGGTAGGCAGCTTCTTGATGGATTAATGGATTTACCTTTTGCATTACCTACGGCGGTTGCAGGCTTAACTTTAGCCACTTTATTTTCAACACAAGGCTGGTATGGCTTTGTTTTAGATAAATTTGATATCAAAGTTATTAACACTTGGATTGGTATTGCAGTTGCTATGGCTTTTACCAGCTTACCTTTTGTTGTAAGAACAGTTCAGCCTGTTTTAGAAGAATTAGGTCCTGAATATGAAGAAGCAGCACAAACATTAGGGGCAACACGTTGGCAAGCATTCTATAAAGTTGTTTTACCTGAACTTTCTCCTGCATTAATAGCAGGAACGGCGCTTTCTTTTACACGTAGCCTAGGTGAGTTTGGTGCAGTGATTTTTATAGCGGGCAATATTGCATGGCAGACAGAAGTCGTTTCTTTAATGATTTTTGTGCGATTACAAGAATTTGATTATTCCGCAGCAAGTGCCGTTGCTTCCGTTATTTTAATGGTTTCTTTAGTCTTACTGTTTGCAATTAATGGTCTACAAAACCGATTTGGCAAGCGTTTAGGAGGGCATTAATGTCGGATTTAATGTCACAACAAGAGAAGATACATTATCGCTATCCAATTAATTGGGGAAAATGGGGTTTAATTATTACCGCAATAGCACTCTCTTTTCTTTTTTTAGTTGTGCCTATTGGTTGGATTTTTATGACGGCATTTTCAAAAGGAATTTCAGTTTTTACTGAAAATCTATTAGACCCCGATATGTTACATGCTGTTTGGTTAACCGTCTTAATTGCATTAATTACTGTGCCAGTGAACTTACTATTTGGGATCAGCATGGCATGGTTAGTCACTCGTTTTCGTTTTGTAGGACGTCAATTATTAATGACATTAATTGATATTCCTTTTGCTGTTTCACCTGTTGTCGCTGGACTTTTATACCTTCTTTTTTATGGTAGTAATGGTTGGGCTGGGCAATGGTTAGCTGAGTTTGATATTCAGTTGATGTTTTCATGGCCTGGCATGGTGTTAGTTACTGTGTTTGTCACTTGCCCTTTTGTGGTTCGTGAGTTAGTTCCTGTAATGATGAGTCAAGGTAGCCAAGAAGATGAAGCTGCTGTGTTATTAGGGGCAAGTGGTTGGAAAATGTTTTGGCGTGTAACGCTACCAAATATGCGTTGGGCTTTGCTTTATGGCATTATTTTAACCAATGCAAGAGCGATTGGTGAATTTGGTGCGGTATCTGTGGTATCTGGCGCTATTCGAGGTGAAACATATTCTTTGCCATTACAAGTTGAATTACTTCACCAAGATTACAATACCGTTGGTGCTTTTACCGCAGCATCATTACTTGCCTTAATGGCTATCGTTACTTTAATCATTAAAAGCGCATTGCAGTGGCACTTGGCGCGTCAGCAAAACGCAAAGTAGGAGCAAAATATGAGTATTGAAATTAATAAAGTCACAAAATATTTTGATCGCACTGAAGTGTTGCATGATGTCAGCCTTGATATCGCATCAGGTGAAATGGTGGCATTATTAGGGCCGTCAGGCTCAGGAAAAACAACACTTTTACGTATTATTGCAGGATTAGAGAATCAAACCCGTGGAATAATCAGTTTTGCAGGTAATGATGTAAGCCGATTACATGCAAGGGATCGTAAAGTGGGCTTTGTTTTTCAACATTATGCGCTTTTTCGCCATATGACGGTATTTGATAATATTGCTTTTGGATTAACAGTATTACCACGACGTGAACGCCCAATTTCAAAGATAATTCGTAAAAAAGTCGAGCAATTGTTAGAAATGATCCAATTGCCTCATTTAGCTGAACGTTTTCCTGCACAATTATCAGGAGGACAAAAACAACGTGTTGCCTTAGCTAGAGCCTTAGCCGTTGAACCGCAAATCCTATTACTCGATGAGCCTTTTGGTGCACTTGATGCTAAAGTCAGAACAGAATTACGTCGTTGGTTACGAGAATTACATGAAGAGCTCAAATTTACCAGTGTATTTGTGACGCATGATCAACAAGAAGCAATGGAAGTTGCTGATCGTGTTGTGATAATGGGTAATGGCAAAATAGAGCAAGTAGGGACACCACAAGAAGTTTGGCAATCACCTGCAAGTCGCTTTGTATTAGAGTTTTTAGGTGATGTTAATCATTTACAAGGTGAAATTAACGGTGCTCAACTACAAATTGGGGGCTATCACTTACCATTATCGGTAACGCCTCTTCATCAAGGCCGTGTTGATGTTTTTCTAAGACCTTGGGAAATTGCTTTAAGTGCACACACTGATAGTGTTTGTCGTCTACCTATTAAAATCGTAGAAGTTTCGCCAAAAGGGCATTATTGGCAATTAATTTTACAACCTATAGGTTGGAGTGAAACACCACTTACTGCGATTTGGCATGATATGAACTCGTTACCAACTAAAGGGATGACTTATTATATGGGAGGGTCTCAAGCGCGTTTATATTCAGGTGATACACCTCTAAAAACAGTTTCTTTAGCATATACTGCATAAATAGGTTTAGTCATAGTTTCTCATTATTTTTATACCTGTGCTGTTTTCAGCGCGGGTAATTTTTTTTTATCTTATCTACAGATCAAATTATATGAATATGATTGCGTTAATAAGTTAAATATGATTTCTTCATTAATACAGACAAATAAATAAGCAGGGAATTATAGTGGCAGGGTTAGAGCAATTTATAGGTAATACTCCATTAGTCAAATTACAAAGATTAACAAAAGATATCGATGCTGAAATTTGGGTTAAACTTGAAGGTAATAATCCCGCGGGCTCAGTAAAAGACAGAGCTGCATTATCGATGATAGAGCAAGCAGAATTACGAGGCGAAATTAAACCGGGTGATACGCTTATTGAAGCGACAAGTGGTAATACAGGAATAGCGTTAGCAATGATTGCTGCAGTGAAAGGTTATCACTTAAAGTTATTAATGCCTGAAAATATGAGCAAAGAGCGTCAAGCCTCTATGCAAGCTTATGGCGCTGAACTTATTTTAGTCAGCCGAGAGATAGGCATGGAAGGCGCTCGTGATTTGGCGCAAGAGATGGAAAAAAGAGGCGAGGGTAAAGTACTCGACCAATTTAATAATCCTGATAATCCACGTGCACATTTTGTTTCAACGGGGCCTGAAATTTGGCAACAAACACAAGGACGTATTACCCATTTTGTATCGAGTATGGGCACAACAGGAACGATTACGGGTGTGGGTCGTTATTTAAAAATGCAATCAGATTGCGTTAATATTATTGGTCTACAGCCTGAAGAGAAAAGCCAAATTCCGGGAATTCGTCGTTGGTCTCCCGCTTATCTACCTGGTATTTTTGAGAAAGAGCTGGTGGATGAGATCATTGACATGTCTCAAACACAAGCAGAAGAGACAATGCGCCTTTTAGCAAGTCAAGAGGGCATCTTCTGCGGAGTAAGTTCTGGTGGGGCTGTTGCAGGCGCTTTACGCATTGCTAAAACACATCCTGGAGCCGTTATCGTTGCTATTATTTGTGATAGAGGTGATCGCTATTTATCAACAGGCGTATTTGGTTGATAGATATGCAGTCATTATAAAACAAGACAATATAAAAAAGCATAAAAGAATAGCAACGAAAAAAACCGCCACATCAGTGGCGGTTTCTATTTAATAATAAGTGATAAAACTTATTTTTTAATTTGGATAACCACAGTTTCACCAACTGTTACTGGGCCTGTCATTTTTGTTAGACCTTGGATCTCGTCCATATTAGAAATCACAACCGGTGTTAATACCGATTTAGCTTTTTCTTCTAATACAGCCAAGTCAAACTCTAAAATAGTATCACCCGTTTTTACTTTTTGACCTTCTTCAGCGATACGTTTAAAACCTTCACCTTTCAGTTCAACAGTGTCAATACCAAAGTGGACAAATAACTCGATACCGTTGTCAGACTCAATAGAGAACGCATGGTTAGTCTCGAAAATTTTACCGATAGTACCATCTACTGGGGCAACGATTTTGTTACCAGCAGGTTTGATAGCAATACCGTCACCTACAATTTTTTCAGCGAAAACAACATCAGGTACATCTTCGATATTGACGATTTCACCAGAAAGTGGTGCAACAATATCAATCGTGCCACTGCCTTTCTTTTCCTCTGAAACCAGTGATTTTAATTTATCAAACAGACCCATGAATCTTCTCCTAATTATTTTAAATGGGACCGGGCTCTGGCTAATGCGATTAGCACAGTGTTTTTTCTTTAGTAAAAGTTTCTACTAATTCCATTAATTCCTCAGCCGTCGGTTGAGCAAGTGCTTGCTCAGCGAGGTTTTTCGCATCTTCAAAATTCGCATTGCGAATAATTTTCTTAATGCGAGGAATTGAAATGGCACTCATACTAAACTCATCTAATCCCATGCCCAGAAGTAGCAGTGTTGCTCTTTCATCCCCAGCAAGTTCACCACACATTCCAGTCCATTTACCTTCAGCATGTGATGCATCAATCACCTGTTTAATCAAATTCAATACAGCAGGTGACATTGGATTGTATAGATGAGATATCAGCTCATTTCCACGGTCTACAGCCAGAGTATATTGTGTTAGATCGTTAGTCCCAATACTGAAAAAGTCAACTTCTTTAGCCATGTGACGCGCCATAACAGCTGCCGCAGGGGTTTCAACCATCACACCAACTTCAATAGATTCATCAAATGACTTATTCTCTTCACGAAGTTGGCTTTTCAGTATTTCAAGTTCTGCTTTCAATGTACGTACCTCTTCAACAGAGATAATCATTGGAAACATAATGCGCAGTTTACCAAAAGCAGACGCTCTTAAGATAGCACGTAATTGAGCGTGAAGGATCTCTTTACGATCAAGACAAATACGAATTGCACGCCATCCAAGGAAAGGATTCTCTTCTTTTGGCAGATTCATATAAGGTAAATCTTTATCCCCACCGATATCCATAGTACGGATAATGACCGCCGGACTACCTACTGCTTCAGCAACTGCTTTATAAGCTTGGAATTGCTCTTCTTCTGTTGGCAATGAGTCTCTATCCATAAATAAAAACTCAGTACGATAAAGGCCTACACCTTCAGCACCATTACGCTCAGCTCCTGCTACATCACGTACAGTACCAATATTGGCACAAACCTCAACCTGATGACCATCCAGTGAAATTGCTGGTAAGTCTTTCAACTTAGCAAGTTCTTCTTTTTCGTGAAGATAGTCTTCTTTAATTGTTTTTAACTTTTCAAGTTCTTCATCTGAAGGATTAATAATGACTTTGTTATTAATGGCATCAAGAACAAGATAATCATCTTTTTTGATTTGTTTAGTTGCATTAGAAGTACCAACGATAGCTGGGATCTCTAAAGAACGTGCCATGATAGATGTGTGAGAGGTTCTACCACCTAAGTCTGTGATAAAGCCTAACACGTTATCTAAATTCAACTGCGCGGTTTCTGAAGGGGTTAAATCAGTCGCAACTAAAATCACTTCTTCTGAAATAGCGCTTAAGTCGATGATTGTCATACCTAAGATATTTTGCAGTAAACGTTTACCAATATCACGCACGTCTGCGGCACGTTCTTTTAAGTATTCATCATCTAATGCTTCTAGGGCTGTTGCTTGATCTTCAATAACAGATTGCACCGCAGCTTCAGCCGTTTTCTTTTCACCTTTGATAAGTGTAACGATTTCCTGCTCTAATTCTTCATCTTCTAAGAGCATGATATGACCTTCAAAGATTTCGGCTTTATCTGCTCCTAGGTTTTTTTCAGCACGCTCTTTGATAATTTCTAGTTGGTGTGCTGATTTATTCCGACCATCCTTGAAACGTTCAATTTGGGTATCTACTTCTTCGCTTTTAATTTTGCGTTGGCTAATCGTAATAGGTTCTTCTTTAAGAAGAAGTGCTTTACCGAAAGCGATACCTGGTGATGCTAAAATTCCTGAAATCATAATTTATCCTACGACTTGCTGGTGATAATTTTAAAAGAATAGGATCAAAAGATACTACTGTTTTAAAATAATCGACTAAGTGAAAGTTCCCCTGAATATAAGCAGGGGAACAAAACCGTGTTAATGATGAAAAGAGGATTACTCTAATTCAGCCATTAATTTTACCAGATGTTCAACAGCTTCTTTTTCATCTTCGCCTTCAGCTGAGATGGTCACAACAGTACCTTGAGTTAAGCCTAAAGTTTGTAGCTTAAAGAGACTCTTAGCGCTGGCAGATTTACCACCAGAGATGAGGCTGATATCAGAAGAGAAGGTTTTTGCATCTTTTACGAGCTGAGCTGCTGGACGAGTATGTAGGCCGTTTGGTGCTGTAATAGTAACTTCTTGCTGGTACATAGGATTTTTTTCCTTTTATAACTCAAGTATTCACATTAAGTCAGGACTCTCTAAGTGTAGATGATTTTGTCCTGCTTTGCGTAACAATATCAGATAATATTAAGTCATACCGTATCATCTGATAAAAAATCATTCCAGAAAACAGAGCGAATAATATTTTATTGCGATGTTTATTTTCTGATTAATTTCGACCCGCGAAATAATTAGTTGATTAAATACTAAACTCGAAAGAATAAATCACCTATTGACATGACAAAGTTTGATCTCGAGCACAAAAAAACCACAAAAAAAGCACCAATTAGGTGCTTTTGTAATAAATATTTTACAATTGAGCTGACGCGATTTAGCTCTCCGAAATATCAGAAAAAAGTGGTGTACTTAAATAACGTTCACCCGAAGATGGTAAAATAACGACAATTTCTTTGTCAGCAAATTCTGGTTCTTTTGCTAATTTTACAGCAGCCGCTATTGCCGCTCCTGATGAAATGCCCGCTAAGATACCTTCTTTTGTCATAATTTCACGTGCAGTTTCAAAGGATTCTTCATTGGTAATTTGTACAACACGGTCAAGTAAAGATAAATCTAAGTTTTCAGGAATAAAGCCAGCACCAATGCCTTGGATTTTATGTGGGCCTGGTTTTATTTCTTCACCCGCTAATGCTTGTGTGATAACAGGAGAACCTGTTGGTTCAACCGCAACAATAGTAACTGGTTTACCTTGTGTTTTTTTCAAGTAACGAGCTATACCAGTGATAGTCCCACCAGTACCAACGCCTGCAATAACGACATCTACCTTGCCATCAGTATCATTCCAAATTTCAGGTCCTGTTGTTTTTTCATGAATTTCGGGGTTAGCAGGATTGCTGAATTGTTGTAATAAAATATAGCGTTTAGGATCGCTATCACGAATTTCATTCGCTTTATCGATTGCACCTTTCATGCCTTTAGCACCTTCTGTTAGTACTAAATTAGCGCCTAAGGCTTTCAATAACTTACGTCGCTCAATACTCATAGTGTCAGGCATGGTTAGCGTTAATTTATAACCGCGAGCAGCGGCAACGTAGGCTAATGCAATACCGGTGTTACCGCTAGTTGGTTCAACAAGCTCAACACCTGGTTTCAGGATACCTTTTTTTTCTGCATCCCAAATCATGTTTGCACCGATACGGCATTTGACACTAAAGCTTGGGTTACGAGATTCTACTTTAGCCAGAATATTTCCATTTCCGAAATGTTTTAAACGGATAAGAGGTGTATGGCCGATAGTTTGCGAGTTATCTTCGAAAATTTTGCTCATTTTTATCCTCGGTACATCATTTTTATAAGGTCAGATAAAATTACAATACGCCATCAAGAAAAAGATGGAAATAAGGTTTATGTATATCCTTATAACTTTTTAGATTTTTTATTCCAAAAAAATCTAATCGTAGTGCATGAATCAAAGGACAGAATTCATCCTATGAATGATGTTATTCTGATAGTCTAGGTGAATAATTAAACAATTGAAACTCTGAGGTAACAATGGAAACGATAGAAGAGCTAATTTCAGTACTTGAACAAGCCGTTCCTGAGCTTGATATACAAGCATTACGTGAAAATTTACCTTTATCAGATACATCGGATGAAGTGCTTGATTGGTTATATGCATCACTATCAGAACAAGGTTTAATGGAGTATATCGAGTGGAAAGAGTATTTTGGTGAAATTCCTGATTTAAAGCCATTAGAACAAATCGTTTTTCCTGTATCACCTAATGAACTTATTTTATCTCAAATGGAAAATGTAGAATGGGATGAGTTAGATACCGACCCTTATACTATCCCTTATGAGTTGCCATATTTAGAGTACATTAATCACTTTTTATCTGAGAAAGGATTACGAATTGTTGAATTAACGCCTTTTGAAAATGGCTATATTTTTTGTATTCGCGACGATGAAGACATTATCGAAAAATTAGATACAGCGTTAAATATATTTGAGATGGGAATTAATGAACATACGCCGATGGATAAAGAGCAAACATTAGAATTTATCCAATCGCTACTTCATTCCGATGAATAGATCTAAAAGGTTTACATAAGATAGGCGCTGTTAAAGCGCCTATCTTAATAATAAATTACCAATGCCCTTTTGAGGTATGTTGATCGCGATAACGATCGACCCACATTGCAGTTGAACCACAAATAGCAACGGGCATTATCACTAAATTTAAAATTGGGATCATAGTGAAAATATTTACAGCCATGCCAAATTGCAGATTATTCCATTTATCTTTTTTCAATGTTGACTTCATATCAGCAAAAGGAATTTTATGATTATCAAAAGGGAAATCATTATATTGGATAGCCATCATCCAAGCTCCAAAAACAAACCACAAAATAGGTGCAACTGTTTGACCTACAACGGGAATGAAATAAAATAATAATAAGACGATAGCACGAGGAAGATAATAAACTATCTTTACCATTTCTCTTTTTAAAATGCGGGGGAGATCTTTTAATATTCCCATAACTCCCGTATCAGGTGGCGCAATACCTGTAATTTCTCCCTCAAGTTTTTCAGCTAACAAACCATTAAAAGGGGAAGCAATAATATTGGCTAACGTACTAAAGAAATAGGTAAATACCAATAAAACAAAAATTACAGATAATGGCCAAATAACATAACTTAGCCACTGTAGCCAGTCAGGTACTTTCTCCATCATCCAATTGACCATAGTACCAATTTGACTGTATAACCACCAAAAAGCACTACCGAGAATAATGATATTGGCAAGTAAAGGTAAGATAACAAAACGTTTTAGGCCAGGACGCGTAATTAAGCGCCAACCTAAATTGAAATAGTGAAATCCATTTAAATTTTTATTCGTTTCTGTCAAATTTGTCATACTTCCTATTCTCATCGATAAACCCAAGCTAGTATCATATAGACAGATAATCAGCCTTACTAGTCATGAATTGTCTAAAAAATGCGCATAAGATTATCGATAGTGTATCTTTGTGACAAGAAAATTAAGTATTGGCTTGCACTTATAAGCATTGGCAAATACTCTTAGTAAAAAGTATATTCGCCAACGTGGCTATTAAACCTCAAGACAACAGAGATAGAAATGATGCAGCAAAATTTGCGTCTGATATTAATCGTTGTTGGTGCGATTTTAATCATAGCTTTGTTACTACACGGCTTATGGATTGGTCGAAAAGAGCGCTCCAAGCTTTTCCGTAATCGCCCAGTAAAACGTCAGAAACAGAATTATCAGTCAGATGAGAACGATGATGAACCACAATATGCTGAGACTCGTCATCAGACACCTTCTTTATCCACTTCTGAGCAAGAGGAGAATGTGCCGTCGATAAAACCGACGCCAACATTTGAACCGACTTCCACAGTTGAGGATAACGATCCCCTTGTGTCTGAATCGACAGCACAATCATCAGCAATGCATTCTCATGAAATATCGTCACACAAAGAGCCTAGCCTTGGTGTTTATGATGATATTGAAGAGAATACAACGGTGGTGAAAGAGGAACAGAAAGAAACAGTCGTTGTTGAAACACACGCTGAACAAGCACGTGAAGCGAAAGTAGACTCTACAGTGAATTCTGAGCTAGCGCCTTCATCACCTGTTACACCTAATATGGCAAGCACTGATACTGATATAGAAGATACTGTTGTTGCTGATAAAAAAGAGGCTGAAAAATCAGTATCTGAAGAGCCAGCAGAAAAAGAGCTTGTTTTGGTCTTAAATGTCAGTGCTCATCATGGTCAAATGTTAGATGGCGAAATCTTATTGCAAAGTATTATTCAAGCGGGATTCCAGTTTGGTGCAATGAATATTTTCCATCGACACTTAAACCCAACAGGTAATGGTCCTGTTTTGTTTAGTTTGGCGAATATGGTGAAGCCTGGCACATTTGACATCGATACAATGGCAAGCCTGTCAACGCCGGGTATCTCAATGTTTATGATGGTGCCATCCTACGGTGATGCTAATCAAAACTTTAAGTTGATGTTACTTGCAGCGCAGAGAATCGCTTCTGATGTTGGTGGTGTTGTTCTTGATGAAGAGCGTAAGCTTTTGACACCGCAAAAAATCGAACTTTATAAATCGAGAATACGCAGAACGTTAGATTTACATCAATAGTTTTTTGTTTGTAAAAAAGCCCCCGCTTGCGGGGGTTTTTCTTCTTTGGTGATAACTCATGAATACAAATACCCAACAGCAAATCCAACAGCAAATTGATAAACTTCGCATTACTTTACGTCACCATGAATATCTTTATCATGTCATGGATGCGCCTGAAATTCCTGATGTGCAATACGATAGTTTAATGAATGAGCTAAAAGCATTAGAAGCTCAATATCCTGAATTAATTACGTCAGATTCACCGACACAACGTGTAGGTGCCTTACCACTGACGGCTTTTGAGCAAGTCAGACACGAAATTCCAATGTTATCGCTTGATAATGCCTTTGATGAGACAACGTATCTCGCATTTGATAAACGTTTACGTGAACGCTTAAAAAATAGTGAAGAAATTACATTTTGTTGTGAACTAAAACTCGATGGTTTAGCGGTAAGCTTGTTATATGAAAACGGTGTATTAATTCAAGCGGCTACCCGTGGTGATGGTACAACAGGTGAAAATATCACCGAAAATGTGAGAACAATTAAAGCCATCCCTTTACGTTTATATGGCGATAATATTCCTGCTCGAATTGAAATTCGTGGTGAAGTCTTTATGACAGAAACGGGGTTTGAGCATTTAAACGAAGAAGCTCGCCGTACTGGCGGTAAAGTCTTTGCTAATCCTAGGAATGCGGCTGCCGGCTCATTACGCCAATTAGACCCTCGTATTACTGCAAAACGACCTCTGACCTTCTTTTGCTATGGTGTTGGTGTCTTAGAAGGTGGTGAGCTACCTGATAGCCATTATGACCGTTTACAGCAGTTTAAACTCTGGGGTTTACCTGTCAGTGATAAAGTACAACGTTGTAAAGGAAGCAAAGCTGTTCTTGAGTTTTATCATCATGTTGAAGAGATTAGACCAACATTAGGCTTTGATATTGATGGCGTCGTTATCAAAGTCGATAATATTGCATTACAAGAAACGTTAGGTTTTGTTTCAAGAGCACCACGTTGGGCTATTGCCTATAAATTCCAAGCTCAAGAACAAATGACGGTGATTAAAGATGTTGAGTTTCAAGTAGGGCGTACAGGTGCGATTACGCCTGTCGCTCGATTAGAACCCGTTCAAGTTGCTGGTGTTATCGTAAGTAATGCAACATTACATAATGCGGATGAGATTGAGCGCTTGGGTCTACGTATTGGTGATACAGTGACTATTCGTCGTGCTGGTGATGTTATTCCACAAGTTGTCAGTGTGATTGAAGAAAAACGACCTGAAAATGCACAACCTATTGTATTTCCTACACAATGCCCTATCTGTCAATCTGATATAGAACGAGTTGAAGGCGAAGCTGTGGCTCGTTGCACTGGTGGGCTGATATGTGGCGCTCAACGTAAAGAATCACTGAAACATTTTGTTTCTCGTCGAGCAATGGATGTCGATGGTATGGGCGATAAAATTATCGACCAGCTAGTTGAAAAAGAGTATGTCAAAACGCCGGCTGATCTGTTTCGTTTAGATGAAAAAACATTAGTTGGTTTAGACAGAATGGGTGAAAAATCGGCAAAAAAACTGATAAATGCATTAGAAAAGTCTAAATCAACGACATTTGCACGTTTTATTTATGCTTTGGGAATTCGAGAAGTTGGCGAAGCAACAGCCAGTGGTTTAACCGCGCATTTTGCAACATTAGATGCACTGTGTACTGCTGATGTTGAGGCGTTAAAATTAGTGCCAGACGTTGGGGATATTGTCGCTAAACATGTGGTTAATTTTTTCCAAGAAGAACACAATAAAATGGTTATTGATCAATTGATTAATGACGCTAAAATTACTTGGCAAGCACCCGTTATTGTTACTCACAAAACAGGAGATAATCCTTTTGTGGGTAAAACGATTGTCTTAACAGGATCACTATCACAACTGACCCGTGATGAAGCTAAAGAGAGATTAACAGCGTTAGGTGCCAAAGTGAGCGGTAGTGTATCTAAAAAAACAGATATGGTCATAGCGGGTGAAGCCGCAGGTTCAAAATTAGCGAAAGCAAATGAATTAGGCATTAATGTTATTGATGAAAATGAGATGATAAGATTGCTTGATCAATCTGAATAATCATTCTAGTATGCGCATGGTGTTACTGAGAAAACATCTCAGTAACATCCTCTCCTTAAGTCAAATTTATATTTCATGTTACTTCAACCACTTGTAAAGTGTGATCAACCTAGATTATTTAATAAATAGTGTGTATATAGTTTCATGATATTGTGACAATAGTCACATCCTAATGTTGCGCGTTACATAAAATGCTCTCCAAGATTCATTTTTATTTTTGGAGCATGCATGTCCTCTATCATTCACTTCGTTTTAGCACTTGTTGTGATTGGCGCATTGGCTTTCATTGCGAGCAATAATCGCAAAGGAATTCGTATTCGCTATATCGTGCAATTATTAGTTATTGAGCTAGCTCTCGCTTGGTTTTTCCTCACATCTGATGTGGGTGAAGGATTTGTTCGTGGATTCGCTGGGCTCTTTGATCACTTACTCGGTTATGCCGCACAAGGTACAGAATTTGTCTTTGGAGGTATGATTAAAGGTGGATTAGCATTCTTCTTCCTGAATGTATTATGTCCAATCATCTTTATTTCTGCATTAATTGGTATTCTTCAACATATCAAAGTGTTACCTTTCGTGATCCGCATTATCGGTACTGTGCTTTCTAAAGTGAACGGTATGGGGAAATTAGAATCTTTTAACGCAGTGAGTTCACTGGTTTTAGGACAATCTGAAAACTTTATTGCCTATAAAGATGTATTAGGCAAAATGTCTCAACGTCGTATGTATACAATGGCAGCAACCGCTATGTCTACAGTATCAATGTCAATCGTTGGTGCATATATGACAATGCTTGATCCTAAATACGTTGTCGCTGCTCTAGTACTGAATATGTTCAGTACATTCGTTGTTCTTTCCGTTATCAACCCATATTCAGTTGATAGTGAAGAAGATATTCAAATGAGTAACCTTCATGAAGGCCAAAGCTTTTTTGAAATGTTAGGTGAATATATTCTTGCTGGTTTTAAAGTTGCCTTAATCGTAGCGGCTATGTTAATTGGTTTTATTGCCTTAATTGCAGCTGTAAACGCAATTTTTAGCATGATTTTCGGTATCACATTCCAAGATTGTTTAGGGTATGTTTTCTATCCATTAGCATGGGTTATTGGTATTCCTGAGCAAGATGCGTTACGTGTAGGTAGTATCATGGCAACAAAACTGGTTTCTAACGAATTTGTTGCGATGGGTAGCTTACAAGATATGGCAGCGCAATTAACACCACGCTCTGTTGGTATCTTATCTGTATTCTTAGTTTCATTTGCAAACTTCTCTTCAATCGGGATTGTTGCAGGTGCTATCAAAGGCTTGAACGAAATGCAAGGCAACGTTGTTTCTCGTTTTGGTCTGAAACTACTGTTTGGCTCTACATTGGTTAGCTTTTTATCAGCAGCTATCGCAGGTCTATTTGTTTAATACACAAGTTAAACTTGTAGCATGTGAATTAAATAATGATGTAGTTCGAATACTTAGTTAGCATTAGCCAGTCATCGAAAAATAAGGCAGTACCTTTGGGTACTGCTTTTTTTATAAGAAAAAATCTCTATAATCGTACTGATTATTCTTAATAGACAGTGAACCTTGCCATGCTGGAAAAACAACATCTTATTGATATAGCAAATACACAAATGCCATTTGGTAAATATAAAGGACGCATGCTTGTCGATTTGCCAGAAGAGTATTTATTGTGGTTTGCCAAAAAAGGCGCATTTCCCGAAGGAAAGCTAGGGCAACTTATGGAGATGACGCTAGCAATTAAAATTGATGGCTTAGAAGGGCTTCTAAAGCCTCTAAAACACGCTCGTTAACTTTTGTTTTCATCTGATTTTTCAGGGCTAAGAGAGTTGATAATTTTATGGCTTAGTTCAATAAAGCGTGCTTGTTCATCACGCGTTAAAACTAAGCGAATTTTTTCAGCATTTTGCTTACGGCCTAATGCTGCTCTTGCTAAAAAAGCATGGCCATCATCTGTTAAATGAGTAATTAATTCTCGTTTATCTTTATCTGAGCGATATTGCCCAATAAATCCTAATGTTTTTAATCCTCGCATAAATTTAGACAAGTTTTGTCTTGAAATCGCTAAAGTATCACTTAATTGCGAGGGGGTAAGGTCACCACGTAAACGTAATAATTCTAAAATATCATATTGCCCCCAAGTGACCTGCTCTGGAGTATAGCGGGTACGCTGTGCAACAAGAGTACATTGCAACAATGATAATGCATTTTCTAACTCATTTTTATCCATATATCTGCTACTTATTCCGTTATTCACTTTGCTAATAATACCAGCTCAGCATTCATGAATAAACGTCATATTGATTAACTAAAGTTAATCAAGTAGACTTGATATGGTTAACTTTGGTTAATCATATTAAAGCGGAAAGTCATTTCTTTATATGAAATATCGAGAAATAAAAGGGCTAAAAAATGGAATATTTTGAAGATAAAGTCATCCTTGTGACAGGCGCAAGTACAGGTGTTGGTGAAGGTATTGCACAATTACTTTATCAACGAGGTGCGACTGTTTTTATTACAGGACGTCACTTAGAACAAGTGAAACAAACAGCAAGCTCTATTGATATAACGGGTAAAAAAGTAATCGCTTTGCAGGCTGATATGACTTCACCTTCACAAGTTGAAAAAATGTTTGAAATAGTCATGTCACAGCAAGGCGCCTTACATGGATTAGTGAATAATGCAGGCATAACAGGCCCTCATAATACCTCTATTGTTGATTATGATATTGAAGATTGGAAAACAGTGATAGATACCGATATTAACGGGGTGTTTTACGGATTGAAATACGGTATTCCTAACATTTTAAAAAGTGGGGGTGGTAGTATTGTCAATCTTTCATCATCAAATGGTATTGTTGGAATTGCGGGTATTTCTGCTTATACAGCAGCAAAGCATGCTGTTTTGGGCATAACTCGCTCTGCTGCACTTGAATTCGCGGATAAAGGAGTGCGAATTAATGCAATAGGTCCTGGTTATGTTGACACACCAAGAATGCAGTTATTACCCGATGAAACACGTCAATGGATGGCAAATACTCATCCAATGAAACGAATGGGAACAAGAGAAGAGGTTGCTAAAACAGTCGCATTTTTGCTTTCTGATGAGAGTAGTTTTTCAACGGGGGCTTTTTATGCTGTTGATGGAGGATATACGGCGCAATGATATGAAGATAAATAAAAAAAAATCCTGAAGGATAATATTCAGGATCTTAAATTTTGGTGGAGCTAAACGGGATCGAACCGTTGACCTCTTGCATGCCATGCAAGCGCTCTCCCAACTGAGCTATAACCCCACAAATGTGGATGTTCTATTAATATATTGGTGGAGCTAAGCGGGATCGAACCGCTGACCTCTTGCATGCCATGCAAGCGCTCTCCCAACTGAGCTATAGCCCCAATATACTCGAACGGGCTTGATAATAGGCAACAAGCGCAATGCTGTCAATCACTTAATCTCTCATTATTTATTGATTGCTGAAAAAGAGAGCAAAAAAAAAGATGCATCCTTAAAATTAAGAACGCATCTTTTTTTGGTAATAAAGATGTAGAAATTATGCTTGGTTTTCTCTTGCTGTAATAAAGTCTAATGCTTTATTAATACGAGCAACACTACGAGCTTTACCGATAGCATGAACAGTGACATCTAAAGCTGGTGATTGACCTGCGCCAGTAACAGCAACGCGTAATGGCATGCCGACTTTGCCCATACCCACTTCGAGTTCATCAGCAGTATCTTGAATCGCTTTATGAACATTCTCAGCAGTCCAATCAGTAATAAGAGATAGCTTATCGCGAACAACTTCTAATGGTTGACGAGCAACAGGACGTAAATGTTTTTTAGCGGCTGCTTCTTCAAAGTCTTCAAAATCAACATAGAAATAATGGCAACTTTCAGCCATTTCTTTTAGTGTTTTGCAGCGTTCGCCTAATAATTTAATGAGTTCAACAAGTGATGGGCCATTACTTGTATCAATATTTTGTTGCTGGATATGCCAATCTAAATAAACGGCAACTTTTTCAGCAGGTAATGTGTTGATATAGTGATGATTTAACCAAAGTAATTTATCTGTGTTAAATGCACTTGCTGATTTGCTAATCGCTTCTAAAGTAAAGTCTTCAATCATTTCATCAATACTGAAGATTTCCTGATCGCCATGAGACCATCCTAAACGCACTAAATAGTTCAGTAATGCTTCGGGTAGATAACCATCATCACGATATTGCATAACACTTACTGCATTATAACGTTTTGATAGTTTTTTACCGTCATCACCTAAAATCATAGAAACGTGAGCATATTCAGGAACTGGCGCGCCTAACGATTTAAGAATATTGATTTGACGAGGTGTATTATTAATATGATCTTCACCTCGAATAACGTGGGTAATTTCCATATCCCAGTCATCGATAACAACACAGAAGTTATAAGTAGGTGAACCATCTGTACGACGAATGATTAAATCATCAAGTTCTTGGTTGCTAAATTCAATAGGGCCACGAATTTTGTCGTCAAAAACAACAGAACCTTCTTGAGGATTTAAAAAACGTACAACGTGAGGTTCAGCTGGAGTATGAGTATGATTACCATCACGGCAACAACCATCGTAACGAGGCTTCTCACCTTTAGCCATTTGATCTTCACGTAATTGCTCTAAGCGTTCTTTAGAACAGTAGCAACGATAAGCAGTGCCTGCTGCTAACATTTGATCAATAACTTGGTTATAACGATCAAAACGTTTGGTTTGATAATAAGGACCTTCATCCCAATTTAGGTTTAACCAATTCATGCCATCCATAATGGCATCAATAGCAGGTTGTGTAGAACGTTCTAAATCGGTGTCTTCAATACGCAGTACAAACTCGCCCTTATTATGACGACTATATAACCAGGAATAAAGTGCGGTACGTGCACCACCTACGTGTAGGTAGCCAGTCGGACTTGGTGCAAAACGGGTTTTTATTTTACTCATTGAAATTGCCTTAGTACGTCTTACTTATAAAGTTAAACGTGATTATCAAAAAAACGAAATTGTTGCCTTATTTTATCACTGGATGCTAATACCTCAATGACATTACGCTTTTAACCATAATAAAAGTTTTAAAATTACTTTTTTGTTTGACGAACTCGTCATGAAGGACTAGTTTGGATAACTATTGTATAAGTTGTGCTGTTAAAAAAAGCATCTTGTCTAAAAATAAAACGAACAATCATGATTACGATAAAAAACCGATAAAAATCGTTGACTCACAGCCAAGTATCCCTATAATGCACCCCATCACGACGGGCGGTTAGCTCAGTTGGTAGAGCATCTCCCTTACAAGGAGGAGGTCGTTGGTTCGAGCCCAATACCGCCCACCATTATTTTCGTTGTGATAAGTTGTATAATTGATATGATTGGGCGGTTAGCTCAGTTGGTAGAGCATCTCCCTTACAAGGAGGAGGTCGTTGGTTCGAGCCCAATACCGCCCACCAATTATATCAAATGTGGTAAAAAGAATTAAGTCATCATGAAGTGGGCGGTTAGCTCAGTTGGTAGAGCATCTCCCTTACAAGGAGGAGGTCGTTGGTTCGAGCCCAATACCGCCCACCACTTCATTTTATTTTTTCAAAATATCACATTCAGGTAAGGGTCGTTAGCTCAGCCGGTAGAGCAGTTGACTTTTAATCAATTGGTCGGGCGTTCGAATCGCCCACGACCCACCACTCCTGATACAACATTTAAGTTTGTATAAGCTTAAAGGCTAAAATAAGTAATATTTTGTGAATGGGTCGTTAGCTCAGCCGGTAGAGCAGTTGACTTTTAATCAATTGGTCGGGCGTTCGAATCGCCCACGACCCACCATTCTCAAAAATTTTCCTTATCGCAAAAATTATTAAATGGGTCGTTAGCTCAGCCGGTAGAGCAGTTGACTTTTAATCAATTGGTCGGGCGTTCGAATCGCCCACGACCCACCATTTAATAATCAAAGCGGGCGGTTAGCTCAGTTGGTAGAGCATCTCCCTTACAAGGAGGAGGTCGTTGGTTCGAGCCCAATACCGCCCACCATCTTTATTTATCCCCATTAGCAAATAAAACTCTCATTATTATAACAATTCCGTTGTTTATCATTAAAGTTTATTTATCTTTTAAATATAAATATTTTTATAATGAGATATTTACTTGATTTTTATCTTGTTTAAATAGATGTGTAAAAATTTTTATTAGATAATCTTTAATGATTATCCTATAAGATAATGATAAATAGTCAATAATACAGTGAAAGTTAAAAAATTATTGAAATGTTCCTACAGCTTTTTTAAAGATAGTTTATTTAATTTATATTGAAAGGATAAATTTTTCTAATTTTTATTAATAATTTCTAATATATTATTTAAATCTAATTAAAAAGTATAAAGTATAAGTTATGATCCATAATATGAGTGATTTTAGTTATTTTTATAAGAATAATTTAATTCTAATGGAAAAGAAAATATCTATAAATGATGGATTATTTTAAGCTCTATTATTAAGTTAGCCTTTTATTTTTTGGCTAACAAATAATAACTTAATGAAATTTTTATATATGAAGTGTGTTGTTTGATTTTTACGCAACTTGTTGATTTAAAATTAAATAAATCCGATTCATTCTTATTAGTTACAAAATATAAACGACTCTTATTTTTCAGTGTCAAGTTAACTACATCTCAGATATTGTTATAGTAATTTTTAAGCTTGTCATATTTTAATAACAACATAATGACAATGGTTTATATTAATAATAACAATAATATAAAAATATTAATGTATATATTGTGTTAATAATAATCATGACTAGAGTTAAGGGTTTTTACCTAAGATAAATAAGAGGTAGCCTGATTGTTTTTAGTATGATGATATCTTCATAGTGAGATGTAGTCATTGATTACTATTTAATTTTTTAGCTCAGTCGTTATTTTTGTAAGATTAACTAATATTTAAATAACGTCATTAAAACGAAAAAAAATTTATGATTTAAAGTATATTCTATATAACTTTAAAGTAAAAGCTATTAACTAGTTGATAAACAAAATAATATCTAAAAAAGATCTTGTTGGATTAAATATAAATATAGATTTTTATTTCTACGATATATTTTGATTTTATTTTTTATTAAATATAAAATTTCACGAATAAAATAATAACTATTTTTGTAAGAAGGGCGCTGTATTAATCTTAACTCTAAAACACAATTAATTTAAAAGATGATTTTTACGCTTATGCCAAGTATTTAATAATTATTTAAACTAAAATGAGCCATATTAACATATGGCATTTTTAGTTTATTTAATTTATTGATTTTAAATGTATTCTATAGATTTTTTTATTTTCATAAAATTTCATTGATATCGGTTAATCTCCATTGTGATAATAAAGAAAAGAGTTAAATGTTTGAAGTTAATTTGTAAATTTAAATAAATTAAACGAAAATATAGTGGCTAAATTTCACACAATTCAGTTTATCATTTTTCAAATTAAAAACTTTATAGTTATTAATTCCAATTGTTTAGTATGATTTAAGTTGTCTGTCAATTTTTCATATTAAATAATTCGTTTAACGTATTGATAAATATTGATTTACCTATTATTCCTACGTATTTTCATCTAAATAAATAGTGTTGATTAACTCATATTATCTTTTTTTGATTGGTTGAAAGTGTTTGAATGCGTAGTATATTATTTACATATGATAAGCAATGTTATGAATAGTCATATGTTTATCTAAAATAATTATTTTTTTATTAATACTAAAAAGGTGCATCCAATATTATATGTTTTTATATATTATTGATTTGACACTCTATTATAAATTTAGATATGAATCAAAGTAAAAAGCGAGAACATATTATGAGTAGCAAGTATCCAGTCGCTTATGCAGTTGGACAAAAAATAAAGTCATTAAGAAAATCTCAAGGTTATACTGTATTCCAGTTAGCAAAAGAGATTGATATCAGTGAACAACAATTATTCCGTTATGAGCGTGGTGTTAACCGTATCGATATTGATTGCTTAGTTAAGGTTCTTGATGTATTAGGTGTTAATATTGGGCAATTCTTCGAAGAAGTCATGGGGGGATTTGCTCAAGAATCTGATAGCAATGAACAACATATTTCGACTCATTTCGACAGTAAAGCTCTTTCTATATTTTGATAATATCCGTATATACTTTTGCTTATTTCGGATTTAACTAGATAGGATGAGAAAATTCTTGTGCAGTAATTAGTGGTTTTTGAGTAATGAGAATTTTCTTATCTCCATGAAATTATTGTCTTTATTTATATTAAATGCCCTTTATAGGGCATTTCGTTTTTCTATTCACCCTGATTTGAAGCCGTATAAAAATTAAATATACAGCCAATAATAGTGTTATTTCTATATTATAAAATCTATTTTTAGATGTTAAGAAATTAAGATATATAAAAATATAGAGACAATTAAAAAGTATTCATTGGAATAAATCCTCTTTATAGAGGGTTACTGATTTTGTAATAATAACCTTTTATAGGTATTATTGAGAGATATCAAAGCAATGTGAAAGAAGAATATTGGACATACAAAAAAGAGAAATAATTAATCATTAAGTCAAAAAATAAATACAATAATAAAGAGTTTTATAAATAATATTTATCACCTTAACATTCATAAAAACGAAAAGGTGATAATGATATTATACTCAGTTATCCTTAGGTGAAAGGATACTGATTAGCTGTGTATCATCTAATAAAATATTAAAAAACGTTTGATAGAAATAGCGTGTTTCTTCTTTGATATTAATATCATGAGTTTGCTCTGGATATAATATTGTGGCTAGCCACAAAAATTGCATCGCTTCTTCGGTTGTTTCTCTACACCACCAAAATAACCCTTTAGGATTTGTATACACTCGCCCATTACGAACAGCAGTGATAGTTTGCCATTGTGGTGAATTTTTAATGAATTCTGCATCTTTTGCATACATTGTTACTATAACATCAGGATCAGCACTAATAATTCGTTCTAAAGAGACTTCACCGGTCCTACTAGGAATAGTATCAAACCAATGTTCAGCAACGTTAATGCCGCCTGCAAGCGTTATCCAATCATGATTTAAAGAAGGTGCGCCAGATGTTCTTAACGGTGATCCAAAGGCATGATAAACCTTCATTGGGGATTTTTTAGCTATATTGCTGGTTGTACTATTTACGAGCGTTTTATTTCTCTCAAAATAATCAATGTAGTGTTGAGCATGATGATAGCTTTTAGTACCTAAAATTTCCCCAGTAATTAAGGTTCTTTCTAATAATGCATCCATTGAGCCTGATTTTAGTAAAACGACTTGAATATCAGCATGTTCTAGTATACTAGATTGAGCATCAGACAGTTTTCCTGTCGCGAAAAAAATCTCAGGTTGGCTAACAATTAATGTCTCTATATTGAGTGTATCGTTATTTCCTTTACTGGAAATAGAAGCTGATTTTATCGCGGGTACTATTTCAGTAAAAAAAGGAATAGTTTTAACTAAATCAGTAGTAGAAACAATATTATCACCAGCACCTAACATGGCTAAAATCGCATTATGGGCATTCCAGCTTGTTGCGATTCTTTTAGGATTATCAGGAACAGTGACAGATTTATTTTGATAATAATTAACAGTTCTTTGTGCCTGTGTCACCCATGGCATGCTGAGAGCAAAAGCTCCCAGCAATGTCATACACAGGATCTTAAAAAATCCTTTGTGCATATTATTCTCTCATTAAAGCTCGACACTGACAGACACTGAAACTTGGCGAGGTGTGCCTAAGAATGCGTTAGCACCACCAATAGCTCCATTTTGGTTACCTGAAAAGATAGATGCCCAATAATGTTCGTTTGTGACATTATCTAAATTAATTCTAAAGATTGTTTTTTTATTCCAATAATTTGTTTGATAACGGGTACCAAGATCAAGCGTGGTATATGCTTTAGCCCACATAGTATTGGTTGTATTCGCAGCACGTTTTCCCGTGTGATGGATATTCGCACTATAAGTAATATTTGGAACAGTAGGGAAATGATACTCCGCTAATAAATTTGCTTGATATTTTGGTATACCAACAACATCTTTATCCTGTGTTTTAGCATTACCGGTATTGGTTAATGTTGGGTCTAACCAAGTCATGCTACTAAAAATGAAAAACTCATCAGTCACTTGTCCATTAGCAATAAGCTCTAATCCACGGTTACGCTGCTTGCCTTGCTCTTTAAAGACATTATCATCACCGACATAAGCAAATGGTCGTTCTAATTGGAATAAAGCAGCATTAAGGTTTAGGTCGCCAATTTGAGATTTCACCCCAATTTCCCATTGTTCACTACGATATGGTTTTAGGACTTCATTTTTATTTTTAGCGGTATCAGGTGCTACATCACCTTCTTCAAGAGAATCAGCATAAGAGACATAGGTCATCACATTGGGAACAGGTTTAAACATTAACGCGATTGCTGGGCTTAGCCCATTTTCAGTATGATTTGATCCACCATTACGATAAGACGTTTCTTTGATCCAGTTTTGGCTAAGTGATCCCATAACAGACCATTGAGGATTAAAGGTTAAAGTATCGCCTACCGTAATAGATTGTACTTGAGAACGGCTTCCTTTTGTGCGAGCACTGCCTGTATAGAAACCATCATGAGAAGGATCATCATAACGATGAGGATGATTGATATCTTGAACTGGTAGATTAAATGTTTTATCACCACCATTTGCGCTATAGATATCCCAGCGATAACCACTGGTTGCAAGCACTAAATCATGAGAAAGCGCGCCTGTCATGACATGGCCATTAAGATTAAATGAATTACTTAATACCGTAAAACGACCATAAGTAGAGGGTACAGAAAGACTTTGCGTAAATTTTTGGCCATCAGCACTTAATTTATTAGAAATAGAGCGGAAACCACGATCAGCCACTTGATAACCTACAGCTGCACTCATTTGCCAGTTTTCATTAAAATCATGTTTTAAACGGCTACTCATGGTTCTGGTATGGAGATCAACACCAGCAAATGCTTGCCCATAACCGGCTTTAGTTGGATCTGGCGCATCAGGCAATGCAGTAACGTTAGGTCCATAAGAGAATGCACCAGGGTAACCCATTTTTTTAAACCAATAATCACTGAAATTAATTTCTAATACTGTTTCAGGTGAGATATTCCAGTCAAACGCAGTACTAATTAATTGGCGACGTGTTTTACTACCCGCAACATAGCCTTTACCTTCATCTTGTAAGACATTAATACGATAACCAAACGTATTGATATCATCAACAAAGCCACCTAAATCAAGGTGTCCTTTGAATTGTCCATCATTGACATAAGTAGCATTAATAGAAGTTAATCGTTTAAGAGTAGGGCGTTTTTGAGTGAAATTAAATTGCCCACTTGGACTTGCTGGCCCATAGAGAGAACCTGTTAAGCCATTAATAATATCAACACTTTCAAGCATTTCGACAGGAAATGCAGTAGTAGAAATAATATTAACGCCATCTAAACGTGAGTTAGCAACAACATTGCCTTGCATTCCTCTATTTTGAGGACGCCCTACATCCATTCCACCACGTGCTTGCATTTGTGATGAGGCATTATATTTTAAAATATCAGCAACGCTGGTAATTTGTTGATTTTCAATAATAGACTGAGTAAATGTATTTGTTGTATAAGGTATATCTAACCACTTTTTATTACCCAGTGGGCCCATATCCACTTCACGAGTAATAAACCCTGCACCGGCTTCACTATTATTAACAGGGTGAGCAGTCACAATCATTTTTTCTGTTGTTCCAACGGCAAAACTAGCGGGTATAGCGAAAGCGTGTGTAACAGCACAAGTTACTGCTGAAAGAATAAACTTATTCACGATTAACTCCAAATATGTATTTTTAATTATTCAAATCCTGCGATAGGTAAAATTATATATAGCGATAGGCGTCACAAAAATTTTGTGATATTTCACTATATAAAATGGTATATAACGAGGATGGAGGCAGACTATACACCCAATAATATGCAAATAAAATGATATAATTGTTAATAATCCAGTTATGAAATCTTTTCTGAATAAAGATCAAAA
>NZ_LXEN01000030.1 GCF_001654855.1 Proteus myxofaciens ATCC 19692 | reverse complement strand
ATCTTTTCTGAATAAAGATCAAAAAAATGCTCGTTTAATACGAGCATTTAAATAAAAAAAGGAAGGGGTAAGAGCAAATTACTCTACTTTTTTAGTCATAGAATGGTTTTTATCATGTTTACGATGACGATGGTGACCATCAATCATACTATGAAAGGTCTGAGTAAACGTGTCACCTAGTGTACAAAGATAAAAATGCGCACAAATAAACATCAGAGCAACTATTGCGAGAACTAAATGTACTTTTAGCATCCAATAACCGTATCCTAATATTTCAGGATAAAGGCATAATACCCCAGAGATTAATAATAAAGGCACAAGCCCAAACATTACTCCTAAATAAGCGAGTTGTTGAAGTGGATTAAATTTATCTGTTTGTGTTGCTTCAAAAGGATGAGGCTCACCTTTCATTATGCCATACAGATAAAAACGGGCTTGTTTAACACAACGATTGAGCAATCCATGAAATTTTATTTTGTAATGAATGCCATTATTTGTTGTTAAATTTATAATGACAAAACCAACCCAAAAGCCAATAAGAATAAAGCCACTTATTTTATGTAGTAGTACCATAGATGCTGTACTACCAATGTCAAAATGGCCTAAGAAACCACTTAATAATAAAAGAATAAACAGTAGCGCATTACCCCAATGCCAAAAACGAATGGCTTTAGAATATAAATAAACGCGCTCTTGTTCTTCTTTATTTGATTGTTTTGGTGCTAATGCATAACGTAGAAAACCATGAATAATTAAAATAATTATCATCGCTACCACTAACAAACCCGCAATCATTAACCATAAAGGCCAAAGATCAGCTGTATAGTTGAGTTCAGCACCCCATATACTTGTCATAGCTTATCTCCTTGATGGCATTCTTTACGGCGAAATAAATGAGGTTTTCCAATATTTTCATGTTGAAATTGATAAACCGATTTTTGTTTGATCCAAGTTTGCACTAGAGGAGAATCAAGGCGACCAAATAGTAATGCATCAGTTGGGCATACTGTAACGCAAGCAGGTAGTTCGCCTTGTGCTAAACGAGTATCTGCACAAAAATTACATTTATCAGCCATATGTGTTGTTGGATTAATATAGCGAACATGATAAGTACAAGCGCTTACACAGTAATCGCAACCGATACAAAGTATTTTTTTCACTTGAACAATTCCATTTTCATCAATAAAAGAAGCACCAGTAGGACAAACAGAAACACAAGGTGCATCTTCACAATGTTGGCAAGAAACACGGAAAAATTGATAGTGAGGATTGCCTTTTTCATCAAGATGAGGGCCTTGAATTTGTACTTGAAGGCGACTAAAACCTTCAGGAATATCGTTGATAACTTTACAGGCGACAGTACAGGCTTGACAGCCGATACAGCGTTTTTCATCATGTAACATAACAAATTGTTTATCATTATTATTCATCGTTATTCCCCTTAAGCTCGACTTATTCTCACACCTGATGTATGCACATCAGTCCCTGAAACTGGGCTAATTTCATGAGATAACAAGTTGCCACAATGAACACCTGTTGTTGTGGCTGGCGTTTTTGCACCCGCTTTAGCACCTGATCCCATATAAACGAAAACAGTATCAGGTCGAATACCTTCGGTGAGTAAGGCGTGCGCTTTCTCTTTACCAATACTATTTTCTAAAAAGATTTCATCACCATGATTAATACCATGACGTTTAGCGGTATCAGGATGTAGCCAAACAGGATTTTTCCACATTAATTCAGCAAGCAAAGGCACATATTGTGTTGCACCATTAGTATGAACAGCCACTTTGCCCTGAATAAAATAGAGTTCATCTTTTTCTTTTAATGGGAAATTATGAAAACGAGGAATACCATAATTTTCTAATCGACTTTCTAGCTCTTCAGAATAGATTTCAATTAAACCACTTGGTGTTTTAAAGCTCAGTGATTTTTCCATCGTATTATTATCATCAACATGTTGGATGGCATTAGGGTAATTTTCGACAAATGTTTTTACAGAATTAGGTTCACGTAATAAGAGGGGAATACCGTAGGATAAATAGCCTTTTTTATGGATTTCTTTATACAGATTTTCATTACCTTTTACTTGATAGAGCTGACGTACTCCCATATTTTCCCAAGGATAGTAATTATCTAGTCCTAATTTTTTGCCTAATTCCATCCAAATTAACCAACTTGGTTTTGTATCTCCAATTGGCTCAATAACTTTTTGTCGTAAGGCATAAGCAGGGTTATTGCCTGATACATCTGATATTTCTTCATCTCTTTCTAAATAGGTGGTTTCAGGTAATAAATAATCAGCATAAGCAGCGCTTTCACTTAAATAAACATCACAGCTAACAATTAACTCTAATTGTTGTGCAACTTTTTCTACATCAGGACGACAACTAATTGTTTGAAATGGATTATGACGAGACATAATCCATGCCTTAGTTTGATAAGGAATGCCCTGTAGTGTTGAATCAATAATAGATTGAACAATACCCCCACCTTTATTGATATATTTAAATTGAGGTGCAGTTGCATCAATGCGTTGAGCTGTTATTTCAGGCATATTTTTAACGGTGAGTTTTGCTAATTCAGGAGCAACGTCTATTCCTGCTAATTTATTATATTTCGTCGCATTTTTTTTCTGGTACATTCCTCCTTCGCGCTCAATATTGCTCAGTAAGGCATTTAAGATAAAGATCATCCTACGCATGTTAATTTCTTCTTTATTAAAGGTAGCGCGATGACCTGGCATGGCTAATGCGTGAGGGGCTTTAGCTGCTATTTCATGGGTAATGCGAATAATATCTTTTGCTGGCACATCAGAATGTATTTGTGCCCATTCTGGTGTTGTGTCTTGTAATATTTCAACCAGTTCAGGAAAACCGACTGTAAATTTTTCAATAAATGCTTTGTCATATAGATTATCTTTAACCATGATATGACACATCGCCATTAAAACAGGCAAATCGCCGCCAGGGCGAATAGCAAACCACTCATCGGCTTTACTAGAAACAACAGATAAACGCGGATCAAAGCTGACTAATTTAGCGCCACGCTCTTGAGCTGTCATTAATTCGTGAGTTTCAGCAACTTCAATACCTTCATAAAGGTTATGCCCAAAAGACAGAATATATCGAGAGTTTGCTAAATCCATAGCGAGATCGCCACCCATCATCACAGAAGCGGCAATGGCTTTACCAGCAGGACAAGTTGATGCATGTGTGAAAGTATTAGGTGAACCAAAAGCATTCGCTAAATGAAATAGATGAGAAGAAAGGGAGCCTGATTTTGAAGAAAAAACAAGAGATTCTGCACCATGCTTTTCTTTTATTTGATTCATTTTTTCAGCTATTTCACTGTATGCTTGTTCCCAACTAATCACTTCCCATTCACCAGCACCACGTGGGCCTTTGTGCTTCATGGGTTTAATAATGCGATGAGGGTCATTCACTAAACTAACGCCACTACCTCCTCTGGCACAAACACGACTATGCTGATGTTCTGCATTTCTATTTCCTTGGATAAAGACTGTTTTATTATTAACAACCTGAGCTTCGATAGGGCAACGATAAGAACACATTTCACATAAGCTTGGCGTTAATTTCGATGAACCCTTAAGAGAATTTATAGGATCGAATGCAAGAGCCCCTGGTGGCAAACTACTTAAAGAGCAACCAACGCAACTTATGCCTATTCCCTTAATAAAAGAACGACGACTAATACTCATATAACCTCCGGTTTATTCTTATAGCTAAATATTATATAGAGGTGATCAAATAAATATTTGAAGGCATCTCCAATTTAATATTTAATAAGTAATAGGAACGTTGCAATGAGTAAAAATAAAGAATAAAAAGTTAATAAATATCATCTAATAAATTAATAAATATAGCTGTGTTTAAATGATAATTATTTTCTTATAGGTGTGTTTTATAAATAGATTTGTTTTTTATTCTTCTATAATTTTTTTATAATCCCATAATGAGTAGTGCTTTATAATTCATTAAGTTACGATACTATTTTGTTTTTCTAAAGTGTATTTAAAATATAACATTATTAAGATTGAATTCCCATATTATAAAATACTATATAATTTAATTTATATTAAAAATTTATTTTAAAAATAAAAATATTTTTGTTTCTTTAAATATCAATAATGATGTTATTTAACAAAATAAATAAAATTAGATTGCTTAAATGTAATAATTAAGCAATCTATTTATCATGTTGTTTTATATAAATATCTTTCTTTTTACAAAGAAATTAAAATAACATCACAATAAGTACAAGAATAAGCAGTAAAGGATAAATTCGGGCATGCCATTTATCAGGAATACGAGAGAGAAAACGTTCTGAAATTTTTAACCCAACCCATGTGCTACAAATAAGAATAAGTGCAGCTTTTAGCCAGATATAACCGACAAAACCGGATTCATTATTTAAAGGCGCTGTGAACGATAATGCAATATATGTTAGTGTTGCAGTGAGTGCTAATGGTAAAGTTAAGGTATTAGCCATGGCTGCTGATTTTACCATTGAAGTACCTCGACGGCGTAATAAAGGAACGGTCATTACACTTCCTCCTACACCTAAAAAGGCGGCTACAATACCAATTAATGTGCCGTTAAATGCTTCTCTTGTATTACCTATTTTTTTGATTGGGGTTGTTGGCGTCATAAAGCCAGAACGAAAATAACAATCTAAAATAGTCACAAATAAGTAACCGATAAATAGCCATCTTATCCAATCACCTTCAACGGTTAATGCTAAAAGAGCACCTAAAATACCCCCACATGCGATACCAATAAAAAGAATTGAAATTATTTTCCAATCTATTCGTCCTGCTTTATTGTGTTTAATCGTTGTGATTGTGGCTGAAAACAACATAATAAGTGCGGAGGTCGCTACTGCAATTTGCATTGCATGTTCACCAGGTAAGCTGTTAACTCCCCATAAGCTAAGAATAAGGGTATAAAGTAAAGGTACCGTGACAAATCCACCACCAAACCCAAATAACCATGTTGTTATGCCAGAAATTAATCCAAAAGATATTAGCCAGAATACCATTATTATTCTCCTGTTCAGTCAGGAGATTCACAATATAGAATAAAAACATGGCTTGCCCACGGGATAAAGACAAGTTTATACGAATTTAGGACAATCGAACTATTATGCGTAATATCGATATTAATGATGTGGATAATCTTCCTCGAGATATTTTAGCATTAGGCTCAGATTATCCTTATGACACATTACTTGAAACTCATCACCATCGAAGAGCGCAGTTTCTTTATGCACCAAGTGGTGTGATGAAAGTAAAAACAGAAGATGGTCAATGGGTCGTATTACCTTATAGCGGTGTATGGATCCCTGCTGAGAAACATCATCAAGTACTTATGTTAGGTAGTAGCACATATAGTCTTTATATTGAGCCGGATAAAGCTCCAAGAAATTCAGAATATTGTGAAGTTATACAAGTTTCTCCATTGCTTTATCAATTATTACTTTCTGCTAATGAATTGCCATTACTTTATGATAAACAAGGCAGAGATAATGCATTATTAGCATTGTTATGCTATGAGATATCATTAGCAAAACCGTTGCCTTATTTTACACCATTACCACAACATGCCGTTTTAGATAAACTGTGCACGGAATTTATCTCACAACCTAATATTATGACTACACCAGAATTATGGGCAAAAGAATTAAATAAAAGCTTGCGTACATTTACGCGATTATTTCATAAAGAAACGGGGCTTTCTTTTCGCGTCTGGCGTCAACGTGCATGTTTAATGTATGCACTTACCGCCCTAAAAAAAGGCCATTCTATTACTAAAATTGCTCTCGATTTAGGGTATGAAAATCCAAGTGCATTTAGTGCTATGTTTAATAAAGAGATGGGCTATTCTCCTAGTGCTTTTTTAAAACAATTAAAAGCGTGCTAAATAAATTTTAACGCTATTAGTGATAGCTGTTCTAATTATCCGTAGAGTTTACTTTAGCTATTTTGTGTCATATTAGAAAAACAAAAAATGATCTCAGGATCACCTTCATCGAGGTTATCAATAGAGCCACTTGGCTTGAAACCTAATCGGGAAAATAAATTTTGCATAGGTTGATTTGATAAATTTGTAGAGCTAAATAGCTTCGTTGAATGATAAATAGATTGAAAATATTCGATAATTTCTCGACCGATACCTTGTTGGCGAAACGGTTTATTGACCATAATAAGCTCAATAAAAGGGTATCCAAAAAAATGATGAGTTAATACACCATAGCCAATAGCTTGGTCATTTTTTTCGTAAATATGGCAAGAATCAGATTTAATCCAGTTAAAAATTTCTTCACATCGGTGTCCATCTATTTCTGCAACAGAATCAATATCACAAAGTATTTTATAATCATTACAAGTAGCTAACCTAATACTCATCTTCTTCCTACTATAGAATCATAATTGAATTGTTACCTTAAATGGTTTTTACGGCATTTAATACGACAAAATAGTATTTCTTTATATTACTGAGTGAAGGCAATTATAGGCTGTACACAGTAAAATTTAGATTATGTACACAATATGTACACTTTATAACACTAACTGATTAATATATAAGCAAAATACAATGAGATAGTGCGCACATTAAGTCGCAATAAAACTTGATCCAAGTGCATGTTGAGAGGTAACATAATACGGCTTCTTGAATTAAGAAGATTATTCCTCCACGCTCTCTTAGTTAAATGGATATAACGAGCCCCTCCTAAGGGCTAATTACAGGTTCGATTCCTGTAGAGAGCGCCATAAATTCATCCGCTATAGTTCAACTCAGTTCGTCAAATCCAGTAAATTCTAATGTTTGTATTAGTTTCCTTTCCGTCTCTATTCGCAATAGTTCGTTGGCACCACTGTCTTTATTGGATAAATATTGGGTAAGTATTTTCACTTGGTGAGGTTTTACCCAAGATGCTAACTATAAAAAATATCATCATGTAAAGTAAAAAATAATATTTATAGGATTTTTGATGGAAATGCTTATATCTTTTTATACTTATAATAAACATCAAAGCCTGATAAATGAAGGACCAGTCTATGGGGATAGAAAAATATATTTTTTGATTAGTTATCTAAATTATTTCTTCCACAAGAAAGAGAAAAGTGACTTGAACTAAAAAAGTCCTAGATAAAGGTATTGATATAAATAAAGCCCCAAAAGATGAAGTGGCTAAAGATTTGTTTGTTGGGTTTTTTAACGGAGGGGATGAGTATAAAAAGATACCTGATATCCAGAACATCAACTAATGTTCTTATCAGATATTCTATCGATTTAAGTTCACAAATTGATACGGATATTTTGGCTTGTTCTTGCTCTCTTCTTTTTAAGAATAAATATATTCTTTGATCAAAGTATAGTTATTGATAAAAAACTATATGAAATTTTTAAAATATTGCCACTAGTTGTTAATAATTATTAAATCAACATATAGAGTATGACGATATTATTTCAATTTGTAACAAAATGAAAATGGATAAGTAAAATAAAACATTTTATTAACATTTTTATATTTGAGATAACTGATGATTACATTGAAGATATCAGTAATCATGTAACGCTTATTGCTTGAATTCACTGAATTTATTATTTAGTTTGATTGATATCTTAGATCGATATCACCTATTTGATAGGTAAAAGCTATCATATTAAGGTGATCGATCGTTATAACCATGTTTACAGGCCAGATAAAGCACTCTAGTATTTACGCAACTTAAGTGATATTCGAAGTTGACAATATTATTTATCGACTGTCTTTCAGAATGTTTTTTTGGCAATGTCTTGCGATACGGCTTTATGACAATATTAAGTTATTACAATTATTGTACAATATTTTGATGAGTGGTGATAAGCGATGATGAATGACAATAGATGTCAATATAACCAAATTATACGTAAGAATACGGGTTTATTTATTCGTAAGTCGCGAATAAATAAATCATTAAGCGGTGTACAACTTGGACAGTTAATTAATTTGAGCCAACAACAAATCTCACGATATGAAAGTGGGAGTAATAGCCTGAATATTGAAACACTTAATACTATTTTTAAAGTATTAGAGATTGATTGGCGGGACTTTGTCCATAAAGTGCTTGATGTTGATATCAGTAAATAGAAAATAATGTTTTTTTAATTCAAACATAGTTTTAAGAAAATAAAATAATTAAATCTATCAGATAAACATAATTTAAATAAATTTATAAAATAATTAAAATATATATCTTAGCTTATAATTATATTATGATAATTAATTTTCATAATATTTATTCGTATAGTTAAAATATAATTAATTTTAATTAAGTGGCTTAATTTTTATGGTTTTTTATTATCCATAGAAATGAATAAAGGAATTAAATTGCAACAAGGATGATGCGATTATTTATATGATGTAACTTTTTCGCTTTATCAAAAAAATGAAATTAACATCCTTAATTTGAGAAAGGGTGAACGGTTTCTATTATCTTTTACTAGAAAGGAAAAAATAAATGAAATTAACTCAATTAGCAATTGCCTCTGTATTCGCTGCATCTATTATTCCATTAAGCGCAATGGCTGATAATACGGGTACTATCAATTTTGTGGGTTCTGTTGTTAATACGCCTTGCAATATTGAGCAATCTTCTCTGAAACAGACTGTTGATTTTGGTCAATTATCTCGTAAAGCACTAGAAAGTGGTAAAGCGGCTGAAGCAGAATTTGATATCAAATTTACTGGCTGTGATTTCGCGAACTTTGGTAAAGATACAGACGGAAAACCTGTAGCAGTAAAATCTATGGAACTAGTCTTTACAGGACAAACCTTTGCAGACACAGCTAAAACTCTATTATCTACTGCAGCTGGTAACTCAAATAACCTAGGTATTTTGATTGACGGGTTCGAGTTTGGCAAAGCAACAGATATTTTACCTCGTATTGCAAACCAAACAGGTGACAACACGTTAACCTTCAAAGCACTAGCGAAAGCGGTTGATACGACTAAAGATGTCGCTGAAGGCAAATTTAGTGCTATTTCAAACTTCCGTATTACTTATCAGTAAGTTAAAAAATTGACCACCAGTGGGTACTGGCGGTCAACGTTGCTCGCGAAGAGGGGCAAAGTGCAATTTCTCCCTCTTCGTATTCTCAACTGAAAATCAACAAGTTGATTTTCTTCGCATATTTAACAACCTCTAACGACTACCGTCAAACAGTATTTGTTTGCCAACGGTCAGAACGCGGACGAATTTTGGCGTCTGTATGGGAGAGACGAGTGGCTGTTTATCAACGTGTTGGTCTGCAAATAACAGGGATCCTGTTTTCGCTTATCTTTGGTGGTACATCAGTTTTTGCTGCAAAAGAGGTGGGTATGCGTCATGAAGGCGTCACTCAGCTTGTTGGCAGTGTGATATCAACACCGTGTTCGATTGTGATGCCAAATCGCTATCAAACTGTTGATTTCTCTGCTTTAACGATGGCTATGCTTTCAACTGCGGTAGAACGAGAACAGCAAACTCGTCCTTTTGATATTGAGCTTCGTGACTGTGGCAGTGTGTACAACTCTATTGACAGTAAAACATGGACAATTCGCTTTGATGGGCAAAGTGCAGACAATATTCATGCTTTTGTCTTACAAGGGCCTTCTCAGGGCTTGGGCGTATCTGTTTTGGATAACACGAAAAATGTTTTGATACCGGGAGAAGCCTACCCTTTATTTGAAAGTGTATTGAGACAAGGTAAATCAGGGCAAACCTTATTTTTGCGTTATTTTTTACGGCTAGAACTGACAGGAAAACCTCTTCAAGCAGGTAGTTATCAAGGACTAGTTCGTTTTTTTATCGATTATCAATAAAGCACAAAAGCACTTATTCAATGACTGAATTGGGCGTACTTTTGAGCTGTCTTTGGGATGGAACAGGGCATGATGTTCAAACTTAGCAAAATAAGGCAGACCGTTATATTAGCGGTGGGCGTCAGCGCCTGCACAGCGTATGCGACAGAGTTCAATACCGATGTATTGGATGCGGAAGATATGCAAAATGTAGATATGAGTCAGTTTTCCGTTGCGGGTTATGTGCCTCCTGGCCATTATGTATTAACAGTTTTTGTTAATGGGCAGCGTTTAGGCGCACCAAGAGATATCACTGTCTTTGAACAAAATGCTCAGCAACAAGCCGAAAGCAGCACTCTTTGTGTACCTGCTAATTTACTTGATCTTATTGGTCTTAAAGACTCGGCTAAGCAAAAAGTCACGATTTCTCATGATGGTCAGTGCCTCGATCTTTCTGCATTAAAAGGAGCGCAGACCACGATTGAGCTTGCCACATTGTCACTTAAAATTACTATTCCTCAATTATGGATGGAATACCGAGATCCAAATTGGACTCCACCTGCATTGTGGGAAGAAGGGATTAATGGTGCTTTTGTGGATTATAATGCCAATGTTTCGGCAACAGAAGAAAGTAAAGGTAATAAACGTACTTATTTATCAACCAATGGAACTGCAGGTATTAATCTTGGCGCTTGGCGTTTTCGTGGTGACTATAATGCGATGTACCAAAAACAAAGCGGTGGGAATAATCCACAAGAAAAACACAACTTCGATTTTAGCCGACTGTACGCATTTACCTCTTTGAAAAAACTGGCTTCTATTTTAACCATTGGAGAAAACTATTTCTATTCCGATGTGTTTGAGTCATGGCAATACAGTGGTATCTCCTTAGAAAGTGACGATCGTATGTTACCGCCCAAATTGGTGGGGTATGCCCCTGAAATTATTGGTGTAGCAAACACTAACGCTACTGTAATTGTACGTAGCCAAGATCGTGTAATTTTAGAAACAACAGTACCACCAGGGCCGTTCCGCATTCAAACATTAGATAGTGGTGTACGTGGGGTACTCGATGTAACGGTACGTGAAGAAAATGGTGAAGAGAAAAAGTTTAGTCTCAGTACAGCTTCACTGCCTTATTTAACTCGCCCAGGGCGCATTATTTACAAATTAGTCGCTGGTAAAACTCGCTATGACGGTCACAATTTAACCGGTAAACCGGTAATTAGCGGTGAGTTATCTTACGGTTTATCCAATGCGTGGTCATTGTATGGTGGAGCACAACTTAATGGCGACTACCAAACTGTAGCGATTGGTGTTGGTCGAGACTTATTTGCTTTCGGTGCCTTGTCATTCGATTTTACGCAGTCTTTTGCCCATTTTACTAATCAAACTCTACAAGGGCGTTCATTCCGCCTCAATTATGCAAAATCATTTGATGCGCTACGTACCGATATCACCTTTGCGGGCTATCGATTCGCTGATAAAGATTATCGCACACTCACACAATTTATGGATCAAGATCGTACTGGTTATGTAGTACGAGCGCCAAAAGAAAACTATCAAATCTATTTGAATAAGTATTTTGATAAATTCAACTTATCTTTGAATTATCAATATAGTACCTATTGGCAAGACCAGCCACAGACACAATATGGTTTATACGCAAGCACCAATATCAGTATTCCAGGATTATCGCAGCAAGATACCAATATTTCATTATCTGCGACGCGTACTGAGCGAGATAATGGCTATAAAGATGATGCAATTAATCTGTATCTAACCGTCCCTTTATATAGCGGACATAATATTACATTCTCTGAGTTGTACTCTCGTGCTGGTGGTAGTAGTCAATATAACCACAGTGTGGGCTATAGTGGCTATAGCGAGCATGATAACTACAGCCTAAATGTTGGCTATAATCATGGACAAAATATGGATAGTCAGTCGAGTATCAGTGGCTATTATTCACGTGATCTGTCACAAGCTAACTTATCGGCAAATGCAAGTTATGTACCGCAACAATATCGTAGTATTGGTGCCTCAATTAATAGTGGGATCACTGCAACAGCTCAAGGGGTAGCCTTACACCGCAGTGCTAATGGTGATACTCGTTTAATGATTGAAACACCTGGTGTAGGTGATGTGCCACTAGATAGTGGCATTATCAAAACTAACCGTTTTGGGCTGGCGGTTATCCCGAACGTCAATAGCTACCGTAAATCAACGGCATCGATTAACACGAGTCAACTTCCTGATAATTTAGAAACACTACAGTCAACGACAGATATCACCTTAACCAAAGGTGCGATTGGCTACCGTAGTTTATCAGTGATGAAAGGGGAAAAACTGTTCGCTATTTTATCACTGAATAATGGAAAAAATCCGCCGTTTGGTGCCAGTGTACGTAATGCTGATAATCGTGAGTTGGGGATTGTGGGGGAAGACGGGGTAACGTGGTTGGTTGGTATTTCACCCAAAGAAATCCTTTCCGTTTATTGGGCGGGTGAAAAGCAATGCGAATTACGAATGCCTGACAATGTAGCGTCATTATCAAGCATGCTATTACTGCCTTGCTCTTCTGTAGGTCCTACAAAATAAGTATTTAATTCGTTTTATGAGGTCAATTATGTTGAATTTAGGTCAAGGGTTATGTCGTGTAATTGTTGGGGCTACCGTGATGGTTTCAGCTAGTGCCTACAGCGCAGTTACATTGGATAGAACACGTATTATTTTTCCAGGATCAGAAAAGTCGATTAATGTCACTATTTCGAACGATAACCCCGAAGAAGCTTACTTAGCTCAAAGTTGGATCGAAGATTTACAAGGTAATAAGCTTACCAAAGGTGCTATTTTGGCTACACCTCCGTTGCAACGTATTGAGCCTAGCAGTAATAGTTTAGTCCGTTTAAGTACTACACCTGAATTGAGCAAGCTACCACAAGACCGAGAGTCAGTATTCTATTTCAATTTACGCGAAGTACCGCCTAAGTCTACTGATGGCAATACATTACAAATTGCCTTGCAATCGCGAGTAAAATTATTCTATCGCCCTAGTTCTATTTTGGCTGAATCTGAAACTAAGTGGGCGCATAAGGTGACGTTAACCAAAACCGCAAAAGGCTACAGTATCAATAATACTACACCCTTTAATTTTACTGTGATTGGCTTAGGAAATAGTAAAACTGAATCTGAACACAATGCATTTGATGTTGTTATGGTACCACCTAAATCAACACAGGATGTGATATCGCCGACATTATCCACACCATATCTTACTTATATCAATGATTATGGTGGTAAGCCCACACTGGCGTTTCGTTGTCAAGGTAGTGTGTGCTCAGTTACCGGTGAAAAGTAATTATATTGGTTAACGGGGAAAGGGTGATGCAAAAATACAACATTTCCATGAAAATAGCAGGATACAAGGTCGTATTACTCGTTATTGGCTGTGTATTAAGTCAATCGGCAATGGCTGACAGCATTGTTGCGAATACACCGGTTAATCAATCAGACTATGAACCGTTGCATCAAGGCCGAATACAAGTGAAAGCTACACTCTTTAATGCTCCGTGTAATCTGAGTTTGGATAATACGTTGAATTTGACAGGGTGTGGTGCAGGAAAAGATTACCGAGAAATAAATTTGCTTGATGCAACGGCTAATACCCCTGCAAGTGTGCGGTTTTATGACGTACAACATGGAATATTTTCAGTACGTTATCCGCTTTCCTTGCTAAATGGTGATAATCCTATTCATCTACCAATATTGATGAATAATAGGCACACATTGCGTTTAGAGGTGAGCTATGAATAACGCTACGATGTATTTTGGGCTGTTTTCTATCGCATTTCTAGGCTGGCAACCTCAGGTATGGGCCACTAATAGTTTGGATGTTGAATTTAGCGGCGAGCTGGTGAGTACGGCATGCCAAGTGGCGACAGAATCTATTAATAAAAAAATCACATTGTATAACTTGCGGTGGCAATTTATTAATGAAAATGAAAGTAGTGCGATAACCCCGTTTACCATCGCTATTGACAAGTGTAGCGAAACGGATTTGCAAAAAAGCATCAAGCTCACGTGGCAAAGCAATGAATTAGTTAATATTGGCAGTGATAGCTTTTTGACCACAAAAGGTGATAGCGGGGTGGTACTAGGGCTAATTGATCATGATGAAAAACCGATCGTGTGGAATAAACCGATGATTGTTGGTGATGTGAGTGTTGTAAATGGTTTACAACAATTTGATTTCGGTGTCTTTGTCCGTAAACCTGCCACAGGTGAAGCTAAAATCGGCGATTTTTCCGGCATCGTGACCTTTAATGTGGAGTATGAATAGTGATGCTTAACCAAATAAAAAAAACGCTAGGATTACTACTATTACTCACTTCATTGGGGAGTTCAGCCGACGTATTGGTAGATGTTACCGCCACCATGGTGGATCCTGCTTGTAACATTCGTAGTGAAAATAGCAGTTCGCCGTTGAAAATTGGTTTTGGCGCACTTAATCCAGAAGCCCTAAATAAATCTGCAGCAGTAAAAGATTTTTCGCTCTATATATCGGGTTGTAATTTTAATAATAGCTTAGCAATCGTGTTGAATCCCAAAGGGGGGAGCACCTTGTTATATAACGGTAAAAATATTTTAGCCACTAGTACTGATGGCTTAGGAATTGATTTTAAAGAAGTGACTGGCGGAACAGTACGTTCGCTGGAAATGAGTAAAAAGCAACGAATTTACCCCGAACGGATTGATGCAACATTATACCGTATGGATTTACAAGCACAGTTAGTTAATGCGGTGCCAATTAATCAGTTGGAGCTGGGGAAATTTACTTCAACTGTCACCCTTTCTGTGACTTATAACTAGTAGGATCATTTATTATGTTGAACTTAAAAGGCTTTATTCCTACACACTGGTTGCAGTCTTTTCAAAAAAAGAAAATTTGTTGTGGTTTAATTTCATTGGGAAATTTATTGCTGCCATCAATAGCATTAGCAAACTATTCACCAATGATTCAAAACCCAAATGATGGATATTTAATTCAGCTCGCGAGCAACAGTTCAATAGCTTCTACACCTGTCGTCGGATCTGATGGCAAAAACTATTATCGTGTTGGAAGTCCAATCGTGATTAATGGGAGTGGTCCCTCAGTTAGTGTAACAGGTACAGCAAAATGTATTGGTAGAACATGGGGAGGAACGAGCACAAATATTGGTAGTAATAATGCTTATCATAGACTCTTCATGTATGCGCCTTTAGCTGGTACAACTATCGATGGCAAAACAGGTTATCGAGTTAATAGCAATGTCGTGATGACAGTTGATAGTAAAATGCTCAATTGGCTAAATATTACAGGTGCTGGTGCTTGTTCTAATGCTTCGAGTAGTTCGACGCAGTCAGCCTCTGGTTTTTCGGTACAATTTCCAATTACAGTAACATTTTATATTAATGAAAGAATTATTGACGGCCAGGTAGTTATTGCTTCTATGCCACTTGGGGGATATGTACGTGCATTTATGAGTCCTAAAACGCCGCCAACGTTTACATCTTGGCCTTTAGGTGAAACCACAGTACCAATGCGATTACTTTCTTCAACATTAAATGTGGGGTCATCTTGTAATACAACAACGTCTACAGGGCAGGCGGGAACGGTTAATCTACGTCATGGCCAGTTAAATACGCTAAATTACGATAGTATAGTTACAGAGAAAGTCACCTATACCTGTAAGTTCTCAATTCCAACAAAGGTTAGATTACGTCTCGATTATACCACTGACAGTGATCCACAGAAACGTCTACCAATGACGAGCAGTCAAAATAGCGATAATAAAATCTACAGTGACTTAACTATAACTGATGAAACCACTGGTCAAACGGGGAAAGATTTTAAAATTGATATCAAAGATCTAAGGACCATTAAGATAACAAGCCATATTCAAGGAAGCAATGCTGTAGGAGGGGATTATAAAGGTTCTGCTTGGCTGATAGCGACATTTGATTAAATATGCCTTCGATACTAATTTTTTAACAGTAGAATACTTCCATTTATTTTTGAGATAAAATTCCATATTCTCATACTATTAATTTTCACTGTTTTTTATTTAGTACTAAACTAATAAGTACAATAAATTATGTCAGTTAACGTTATTATACTCACTTAGTATGCATTTGTATGAAACTGAGTAATAAAATAAACAGCATAAAACCGAGTAAATAATATGTGTTTTATGCTGTTTTATTATAGATAGTTTGATTCTAATAGACTAGGAAATAGATTTAGGTATTAAGCCGTGATTGTCTGAGTATCTATTTGAGTTAGAATTGATTATTTTATAAAACTCCGTACTGCACTTATTAATTCAACTTATTTAATAAAATGGATATTGTATTATTAGATAGATACTCTTTAATATAAAAATCATCAAATTATTTAGCAAAACGTAAATATTCGAGTGTATTAGAAAAAAATTCTTTTGGAGTTACTTCATTAACTTTAGCCATTACAAAACGCTTAAAAATTCTAATTGTACATATTCTATATACAGGTTTTAATCATTACAATGAGCGAACAGTGAGTAACAAAAGAAATTAAACGGCGATCACAAGCACCTTCTACAATCCATGTATTTTTTGATCTTACTTCTGAAACAAGTGAATCAATAGTGAGTTGTGTTTTTTATATAGATATTCTGTTGTTTGTTCCAATGTATATCATCGTAACTGTAAGTAATAATATTAAAAGTATTTGATAGTTTTTCGGATAAGATTGTTTTTCCTACGCTAGAAGCACCTATGATACAAATTTTCACGTTGTACGTTTAGTAAAATATATATAAAACTATAAAATCAATTAATGATGAAAGTTTGTAAGAAAATATACTGAATATAAAATCAGTAATCTATCTCGATAAAATAACAATTGTATTTCTATATTATCTATGGCTAGATTAAGTCAAGTCTATCCATTGAGTTTATTTCGATGAAAATTTCAACAATCCTCCCAATTATTATTATCATCACATAGTGGTGGGAATTGTTGTTTTTATAGCCCGCCAGATAAGCGGGTTATTTTATGTTTAATCCTTTATCTGGCAACATCAACAAATGATAAGGAAAAAAATATGAGTTCATCAAATAATGTTAAGCACCTTACTTCTCCGCACTCAGCGTTATCAGAAGAAAAAAATGATGTATTGGATTCAGTTTCTGACATTCGGTTACACTTTCTTTGTGGAAAAATTGCATCAGGTAAGTCTACACTTGCCAAAAGATTAGCAAAAAATCCTAGAACGATACTAATTAGCGAAGATACTTGGTTATCTCGCCTTTATCCTAGTGAAATAAAAACAATTGCTGATTATGTTGAAAAAAGTGCGTTGATAAAATCAGTGTTAGAAGAACATATTGCAGTTCTTCTTAAAGCGGGTAATACCATAGTTATGGATTTTCCTGCTAATACAAAAAAACAGCGGTGCTGGTTAAAATCATTAGCTAATAATGCCCAATTGCCCTATTTATTTCATGTTCTGAAAGTAGATGATAGTGAATGTAAAAGAAGACTTATCTTACGTAGTCAGACAGATGAAAATCCGTTTAGAACAACAGAAGATGAGTTTGATCTTATAACCCAGTATTTTTCTTACCCAACAGCAGATGAAGAATTAAAAGTAAAAGAATATTGTTAATTTAGGCAATGTTAACCTATTTTTATATTAATTTAGCTCTTATTGTTTAATAAATATTTTAAATCAGCTCAATAGGGTAAAACTAAAAACTGAATTATCTTATAAGATCATGGCTTAATTCAAGTACCACTTATATCATATTGACAGTATCATGTGAGAAGTTTACGAATATGCTAAGTGTAATGCTATTCATCTTAAGATAATTAGCGGAGAACATTATGAAGTATCGCCTGTGCGGTGTTGCTCTTTCCATCGCCTTACTATCAGGATGCGCAAGCTCTACTAATAATGGAGAAAGGCGATCTGATCCATTGGAAGGATTTAACCGCCAGATGTTTGATTTTAACTATTATGTTTTAGATCCTTACATACTACGTCCTATTGCGGTTGTTTGGCGTGATTATGTGCCACCACCAGCACGAAATGGCTTATCTAATTTCTTAGGTAACTTAGAAGAGCCAGCGAGCATGGTCAATAGCCTGTTACGCGGTGAATTTGAGCAGGGTGCTAAACATTTTGGTCGATTCTGGATAAATACCGTATTTGGGATGGGTGGCTTAATTGATGTTGCTGGAATGTCTAGAGAATCGATGGAAAAAGAAGTACCTGTGCGATTTGGTAGCACTCTAGGGCATTATGGTGTGGGATATGGGCCTTATGTTGTTCTACCTGGCTATGGCAGTTTTACAGTGCGTGAAGAGGGTGGTGACTGGGCTGATGCAACCTATCCGATTTTGAGCTACTTAACATTTTGGATGTCAGCAGGTAAATGGGCATTAGAAGGTATAGAAACTCGCGCTCAATTACTTGATTCTGATGCAATTTTACAAAACTCATCAGACCCTTATCTCATGATGCGTGAAGCATACTTCCAAAGTAATGATTTTAAAGCCAATGGTACTGTACCAGAAAATCCAAACGCGAAAGCAATTGAAGACGATTTAGATTCTATCGACTAATTATTACTGATGAATAAAAAAATGGTCTTTTTCAAGACCATTTTTTTCGGGTAATGATGCAAAAGTGCAAATAAAAACAATTAGAAACGGTAGTTAAAGTTCATACCGTATAACCATGCTTTACCTGATGAATCAAATTCATAAGCAGGAAGTGGTAATTTTTCAGATAATTTCTCTTTGATATTCACTTTTCGCCCATGCATATATGCTAGGCCAACATCAACAGACATATCTTTATTAAAGGCATAAGTTGTACCAGCGCTTAGCCAGAAACGATCTTGGTCAGGAATAGAAATAGAGCGTTTATCTGCAGGAACAGGGCTATCATCAAAGGCAATACCAGTACGGAATGTCCAATGATCATCATGGTAATAAGTGGTTCCGATTGCTACACGCCAAGCATCACGAAAGCCTTCTTCTTTATTAAAGAGTTGCTGTCCATCACTTTTACGTGTTGCTTTCAACTCTTCAAATGCACTCCAGCTTGTATATGCTAAATTATAGTGAACGGCCCACTTAGGCGCAACACGGTGATAAGCGGCAAATTCCCATATTTCAGGTAAATCAAGATTTAGCTTACCTTTAATCGTATCGCCATTAGTACCAACGATTCCCATACCTTCAAGTTGTGGAATTGAACGTAAATCGCTTTGATAGTCACCATCTTTAAATTTAACTTTAACTTTTGAGCGATAAGTAAAGCTCATACGGTTATTTTCATCGAATTCGTATAAAATACCCGCATTCCAGCCAAAGCCCCATGCATCACCTTTTAATTGAGCAAATTTAGCATCCGCAGGTATACTGGCTAAATATCCGCCTAATTGTTCCATTCCTGGGCGTTGAGCAAGAGCACCACCTAACACTTTTCCTGCTTCACCAACATGGCGAGTAATTTCAGCATCGGCATATAGGGCATTTAAACCAAGACCAACACTAAATTTATTATTAACGCGATAACCTGTACTTACGTTAAAATTCATGGTTTTTAAATCGGTTTTACCACCAATCAATCCTGCTGGATAATCTTTTTTAAAGTCAGTAGCAAGACCAAAGTTAGTTGTACCTGAAACACCCAATGCCCATTTATCATTAATTGGTGTGACAAAATGGATATTAGGCACTAACGCGCTAGGTGCGATGTCATTTGCGTTTGTACTTGCTCCTGTCAGTGGTGAACGGCCTTTGATATCAACACTTGGATTAATATGAATAGCACCTATTGAGAATTCAGGGCGATCAAACATAGTTAGAGCTGCAGGGTTTCGGCTACCTACGCTTGCATCATCTGCAATAACGCCTTCGCCTGAAAATGCACGACCTAGTGCTGAAGTAGAATATTCATTTAACTGAAAACCGGCAGCGCCTGCTTGAGAGGATAATGTTCCTACAATGGCAGCTAGAGCTGTGCGAGTAAACAGGTTTTTACGGTTCATGACCTAAACCCTCATATTATTTTAAATTAGTAACTTCTGATTAGAAGCGCTGGATTTTAGGTGCGGTTGTCGATATGACAAATCAGACCAGTTACCTAAGTATAAAGTTGATTACTCCATATGTTGCAAGTATGTTTTGCTAATATTGCTATTTTGATTTAAAAATTGAGATTCAGTTAACATAAATTTTACAAACAATCCCAATAAAGATATTTTTGGTGATGAAGTAAACGAGATAATCAACTTTTTTTGTAAAACTGTAGGATAATTTGAGCTAAAGCAGTTTATTTTATTTTTTTACGATTATGATAGAGAATTAACATTTCTTTCGTTGGGAGATTAAAATGGCAGACGCAATTAATCGTTGTAGTGCAGATGAAACAGCTGCTTGCTGTTGCGTTGATGTAGGAACTATTATTGATAACAAAAATTGTACTGCGTCTTATCAGCATACTTTCGCTGATAAAGCACAAGCCCAAGCAATGCTGGAACAATTAAGTGCAAAAGCACAATCTACCGCATCAGAACCTTGTCAAATTACACATCAATTAACAGATGTTAAAGATGGCGTTGAATTAAAAGCAGATTTCACCTTCTCTTGTGAAGCTGAAAATCTTATTTTTCAGCTAGGATTACGTTAATTCGTAAATCAAGTTCTATAAAATAATATTTATAAGGCTGTCGCTCTTTAAAGCGACAGCCTTTTTTTGTTTTCTTCTCTAACCCTTACTTTTTATCATTACTTTGTCATTACAGATATTTCATCGAAATAATGAGCGCTAACTCGCACTTCTTATAAAATAGTGTTTCTGATAAGTGAAAATTTTGTTAACAATACTGTCAGGTCAGACCTCTTTAGATGTTAGGAATTCATTATTCAGGAGTCGTTATGAAGTCATCAACTAACTATGTTTCGAAAGATCGTATTGCTATTGTTAATGGGTTACGTCTGCCTTTTGCAAAGCAAGCGACAGCATATCGAGGAATACCCGCTGTCGAATTGGGGCGTTCTGTCGTACAAGAGTTAGTCATTCGCAATGAAATATCTCCTGAATTAATTGATCAATTAGTTTTTGGTCAAGTCGTACAAATGCCAGAAGCACCTAATATTGCAAGGGAAATTGTTCTTGGTGCAGGGTTAAGCGTTAAAACAGATGCTTATAGTGTAACGCGAGCATGTGCGACGAGTTTCCAAGCCATTGCTAATGTTGCAGAAAGTATGATGGCAGGTCACGTTTCTATTGGTATTGCTGGCGGTGCTGATTCTTCTTCTGTTTTACCTATTGGGGTGAGTAAAAAATTAGCTGATGTTTTGCTGAGTCTAAATAAAGCAAAAACACTAGGGCAACGGCTCTCTTGTTTAAGTAAATTAAGACCTCGCGACTTATTACCTGTTGCACCCGCAGTTGCTGAATATTCGACAGGCCTTCGTATGGGTGACACTGCTGAACAAATGGCAAAAACGTATCATATATCAAGAGTCTCTCAAGATGAACTAGCTCATCGCTCTCATCAGTTGGCAACTAAAGCATGGGAGATGGGAAAACTCAATGATGAAGTTATGACCGCTTTTTTTCCTCCCTATAAAACGGGTTTTCATCAAGATAATAATATTCGTAATAACTCTGTTCTTGATTCTTATGCAAAACTAAAACCCGCATTTGATAGGCGTCATGGGAGCGTCACTGCGGCGAATAGTACGCCGTTAACTGATGGCGCGGCAGCGATATTAATGATGAAAGAATCGGTAGCTAAAAGTTTAGGTTATCAACCTATTGGCTATTTACGTAGTTATGCATTTACCGCAATAGATGTATGGAAAGATATGCTATTAGGACCATCCTATGCAACGCCTTTAGCCTTATCACGTGCAGGGCTTGAACTTAGCGATCTCACATTGATTGATATGCATGAAGCATTTGCAGCCCAAACATTAAGTAATTTGCAATTATTTGCGAGTGACAAATTTGCTAAAGAAAAATTAGGATTATCTAAGGCCATTGGTGAGGTAGATATGGATAAATTTAATGTCTTAGGTGGTTCTATTGCTTATGGGCATCCATTTGCTGCTACTGGTGCACGAATGGTCACTCAAACACTCAATGAATTAAAACGCAGAGGTGGTGGTTTTGGCTTAACGACGGCATGTGCGGCTGGTGGATTAGGGGCTGCGATGATCTTGGAGGTGGAATAATGGACTTACAGAAATCTGAATTCACGTCACAGCAGAATTTACCTGTTTTTCAATTTTCGGTACGTGATGACAAAGTGGGTATTATTACCATTGATGTGATAGGAGAAAAGGTTAATACCTTAAAAGCTGAATTTGTTAATCAATTCCAAGATATTTTAAAGCAGGCTCAACAACATTCTGGTGTAAAAGGGTTAATTATTACATCGGGTAAACCAGATTGTTTTATTGCTGGCGCTGATATTTCAATGATTGATCATTGTAAAACTAAAGAAGAAGCTAGCGAATTAGCCAAAGCAGGGCAAGAATTATTTACTCAGCTTGAAAATTACCCATTACCCGTTGTTGCTGCCATTGATGGTGTCTGTCTTGGTGGTGGGCTTGAGCTTGCTTTAGCCTGTCATGGGCGTATCTGTTCTGATAACAGTAAAACACGACTGGGTTTGCCTGAAGTTCAGTTAGGCCTATTACCCGGCTCTGGGGGTACACAACGTTTACCTCGTCTTGTTGGAGTTACTGCTGCACTTGATATGATTTTAACAGGTCGTCAAATTACGGCTAAAAAAGCCTATAAACTTGGTCTTGTTGATGATGTTGTTTCACAAGACATTTTATTAGATGTTGCTGCAAAATGGATTTTATCTGGAAAAAAAGACAAGAAAAAACATCCTATTACAGAGCGCTTTTTTGCAAATACGACATTAGGTCGCAATATTTTTTTTGGACAAGCGAAAAAAAGAACATTGGCAAAAACAAAAGGCCATTATCCCGCTACTGAACGTATTTTACATGTGGTTGAGCGTGGTCTTGAAAAAGATATTCAAACAGGTTTTGAAGAAGAAGCGAGGGCTTTTGGTGAGTTAGCAATGACACCCGTTTCTAGTGCACTACGCTATCTCTTTTTTGCTTCGACTTCGTTAAAAAATGAAACTGGTTCATCTGAAAAACCTGGCAATCTACATCAAGTAGGTATTTTAGGCGGTGGCTTAATGGGAGGGGGTATTGCTTTTGTTACTGCAACTAAAGGTCATTTACCCGTTAGAATAAAAGATATTAGTGATAAAGGAATTGCTCAAGCGCTTAACTATAGCTATAAAGCATTATCAAAAAGAGTAAAGCAAAAAAGGCTGTCTTCACGCGAATTCCAGCGACAAATGGCACTACTATCAGGCACGCTTGATTATAGTGGTTTTCATCAAGCCGATATCGTTATTGAGGCTGTCTTTGAAGATTTGGCTTTAAAACAAAAAATGGTGACAGATATAGAAGATATTGGTAAAGGCAACATTATTTTTGCATCTAATACTTCATCCTTGCCTATTTTTAAAATTGCTGAAAAAGCACAATATCCTGAAAAAATCATTGGTCTTCACTACTTCAGTCCTGTAGAAAAAATGCCTTTAGTTGAAGTTATTCCTCATGCAACAACGAGCGCCAAAACAATTGCAACCACCGTTGCTTTTGCTAAAAAACAGGGCAAAGTTGCTATTGTTGTCGGTGATAAACCTGGCTTTTATGTTAACCGTATTTTAGCGCCTTATATTAGTGAAGCGTTGACATGTTTAGTTGAAGGTGAGCCGATAGAACATATCGATAAAGCGCTAGTTCAGTTTGGATTTCCTGTTGGTCCTATTCAATTACTCGATGAAGTGGGGATTGATATTGGAACGAAAATAACGCCAATTTTAGTCAATGAGTTTGGTCAACGATTTGCATCTCCTCCTGCAGTTGATGCCATTATTGCTGATGATAGAAAAGGGCGAAAAAATGGTAGAGGATTTTACTTATATAACGAGCACGTTTTACCATTTTCTTTAGGCAAACATAAAAAACGACCAGATACCGCCATTTATTCGTTATTACAGATCAAACCGAAAAGCCAATTAACCTCATCGGAAATAGCAGAACGTTGCTTATTAATGATGCTTAATGAAGCTGTTCGTTGTTTAGATGAGGGGATTATTAAACAACCTAGAGATGGTGATATTGGTGCAGTATTTGGTATCGGTTTTCCACCTTTCTTTGGTGGACCATTTCGTTATATGGACAGTATGGGTATGAGTAAAATCACAGAAAAACTTAATCAGCTTGCTGATAAATATGGTGAAAAATTCTCTCCTTGCCAACGACTTGTTGAGATGACAGAACGCAATGAGCGTTTTTATGACTAAATTAATATTAATCCTTTTTTCACTTATTGTTTTTATTTAGGCGCTAAGGCGCCTTTTTTCTGTTTCTTTTGCGCCAGATTAAAAATTGAT
>NZ_LXEN01000029.1 GCF_001654855.1 Proteus myxofaciens ATCC 19692 | reverse complement strand
TTTCTGTTTCTTTTGCGCCAGATTAAAAATTGATAATTTTTTAATGGAAAAAAAGTCAAAAAAGTTGAATATACTATCATAAAGAAAATAACGCTTTATAAAAGTCGAATTTATGAATTTATTTAATATATTACTTTGACTACTAAACATAACATTCTGTTATAGAACTTAGTTAATCAATGCAAAGTTTGATATTTAACAGCATTAATTATACCGTTATAGGGAATATATTAAGTATTTTACTAAGATATCTCATTTAAATAGTAAAATGAGAAAGTGAAAACATTCATACAAGTAATAACAAAAATCAAATAGGTTTAAAACATACTATGCAAATTTTTATTATGCGCCACGGAGAAGCCGCTCTGGATGCTGCAAGTGATTCACTACGCCCATTAACAGAGCGCGGAAAAAATGAATCTACGAAAATGGCAAAGTGGATGACAAAGCAGGGAAGTAATATAGATTATGTTTTAGTCAGTCCTTATTTACGGGCACAACAAACACTGGATGAAGTAGGTAAAACTTTACCTTTACCAAGCAAAATAGAAACTGAAAATGGTTTAACACCTAATGGAGATGCAACTCATATTGCCCATTATTTACAAGTACTAGGTGATTTAGGCTATCAAAATATTTTAGTTGTCTCTCACTTACCTTTAGTTGGTTATGTTGTTGCAAGTCTTTGCCCAAGTATTCCAGCTCCTATGTTTTCTACATCAACAATTGCTTGTGTTGATTTCTCTGTGAGTAAAGGCACTGGAGAACTACTATGGCAAATCTCACCCTCAGAATTAGAAGAATAATTTATCAGTATTTTATTTTATCTAATCGATGGTTTAAGGTGTCATTAGAGAAAAGAATTAATTAGAATGAAGTCCGAGCAATATCATCATTTTCAATTAGAACGAGTAATGCTGCATCACCACCCCATTCTTTTGGGGCTTGATGAAATGCGATAACATCAGGATGTTGAGCAAGCCATAGGGGGGTTTGTTGTTTTAATATGCGCTTGCCATGGCCATGCATAATACAAGCACAGTAGATATGCTCTCGGCGACAAGCGGCAAGTAAAGCTCCAATTTCTTGTTTAGCAATAAGCTGGGTTAGGCCATGTAAATCTAAAAATAGCTCAGGTACATAATCCCCACGACGTAATTTCTTCAATTCATAAGCACTAGCGCCATCTCTTAAATACCGCATAGGGCCTTCTGTTGCTAGGTTAGGCTGAAATTCATCTGAAAAATAATAAGATGCATCAACTTGTTCTTGCTGTAAGCGCTCAACAGTATAATGCATCACTTTTTTCCGTTTTGGTGTATGGACGATTTTATCTTGAGATAATTTTTTAGTTCCTTTCACCATTTCCTGAAATAATTCAACTTCTGAACGTGGCAATATGAATTTTTTGCTCATTTTATGTTTCTTTATCGTGTCATATTCTTTGTTAGTCATAGTACATGAAATCATGAAAGAGACAAAAAAGTTCGGCTTATCAACAGAAAAATAAAAAAAAAAGCAGGGATTAACCCTGCTAAAATAGTCACATAACTAGTAAATAAAAAATAAAATCCATAGAGGGAGCCTATGGCTGATACTATAACTGATTACCTATTAAAGTATCGTTGGTTAATATTTTTTATCTACCAAAAGGGCAATTATTAATATAAAAAACCTAAATTAATTTTTATTTAATTAATAATAATCGCTATCTCTTATATGTTGGTTTTTTATTCTTATTTTATTTTTTTATATTTACTTGCTATATTATCTAAGATGACTATTTTTTTATAGTTTTCCGCTGATTTATCCTCGTCTTCATGGCAAACTACAGGCTTTCTATCTATATCTCTTCTGAGGATCACCATTTTGGAAATAACAGTAAAAGAGGAAGCCGTAGCAGAGTTAAGCACGATCCTTGATATGCTACGCTGGGCTATGAGTCAGTTTAATTCATCAGACATTTATTATGGTCATGGCACTGACAATGCGTGGGATGAGGCTATACAACTAGTATTACCCACACTTTCACTTCCTTTAGATATTCCTGAAGCGCTGTTATCAACAAAGTTAACGACCTCTGAAAAAAATACTATTATCCAATTAATTGAAAGTCGTATAGAGCAAAAAATTCCTGTTCCTTATCTTACGCATCGTTCTTGGTTCTGTGGGCATGAGTTTTATGTTGATGAACGAGTCCTTATTCCTCGTTCGCCAATTGGTGAATTAATTAATAACCATTTTAGTGGATTAATTCACAATGAACCTTCACGCATTCTTGATTTATGTACAGGAAGTGGTTGTATTGCTATCGCATGTGCTTATGAATTTGAAGATACTGAAGTTGATGCTGTTGATATTTCAGAAGAAGCTTTAGATGTTGCTGAATTTAATATTGAAAATCACGGGTTAACGCATCGTGTTTACCCAATGCAATCCGATCTGTTCAATTCAATAGTACCAACGCCTTACGATATCATCGTGACAAATCCACCTTATGTTGATGTTGAAGATATGGGCGATTTACCTGATGAATATCATATTGAACCTGAACTTGCATTAGCTTCTGGTATTGATGGGCTTGATATCACAAGGCAGATATTGTTAAAAGCGCCTGATTATTTAAGCGAACAAGGTATTTTAATTTGTGAAGTCGGTAATAGTATGGTTCATCTTATCGCTCAATTCCCAGAAGTCCCTTTTACATGGCTTGAGTTTGAAAAGGGTGGGCTAGGTGTCTTTATGTTGACACGCGAGCAACTCGTCGAATATTCAGACTGTTTTTCTATTGATAAACGTTGATGTAAGAATAACGAGGCGGTAGATTGTTATTCTTGCAAATAACATTGTATTAACATCACAAATAGATAGGAATAAAGGGATGGCAGGAAACAGTATCGGACAATTATTTCGCGTGACAACCTTTGGTGAGTCGCATGGCATCGCATTAGGTTGTATTGTTGATGGTGTACCTCCTGGATTACCTTTGACAGAAGCTGATTTACAGGGAGATTTAGACCGTCGTCGCCCAGGGACCTCTCGTTATACCACACAACGTCGTGAACCAGATCAAGTTCGTATTCTATCTGGTGTATTCAATGGTGTCACAACGGGAACAAGTATTGGTTTATTAATTGAAAATACCGATCAACGCTCACAAGATTACAGTGAAATTAAAGATGTATTTCGCCCAGGTCATGCTGATTACACTTATGAGCAAAAATACGGTTTACGTGATTATCGTGGTGGTGGTCGTTCCTCTGCTCGTGAAACGGCAATGCGCGTTGCAGCAGGTGCTATTGCCAAAAAATATTTAAAAGAAAAATTTGGTATCGAAGTAAAAGGGTATTTATCACAATTAGGTCCTATTACTTGTGAGCTCGTTGACTGGTCTATTGTTGAAACCAATCCTTTCTTTTGCCCAGATCCTTCTTGTTTAGCCTCTCTTGATGAGTATATGAGAGAACTCAAGAAAGAAGGAAACTCTGTTGGCGCTAAAATCACGGTGATTGCACAAGGTGTCCCCGCTGGATTTGGTGAGCCTGTATTCGATAGATTAGATGCCGATTTAGCACATGCATTAATGAGCATTAATGCGGTGAAAGGAATTGAAATTGGTGATGGGTTTGGCGTTGTGAACCTAAAAGGCACAGAAAATCGTGATGAAATTACACAAGATGGATTTACGACTAATCATGCCGGTGGCATTTTAGGCGGAATTAGTAGTGGGCAACCTATTATTGCTCATATCGCACTAAAACCGACATCAAGTATTACTATTGCGGGTAAAACGATTAATCGTGAAGGCGACGAAGTTGAAATGATAACTAAAGGTCGTCACGATCCATGTGTTGGTATTCGTGCAGTACCCATTGCAGAAGCAATGATGGCGATTGTGCTACTCGACCACGCATTACGTCAGCGCGGGCAATGTGGCGATGTTACACCACCTTTAAAACAGTGGTAACTAACGATACAACAAAATTGTATATACTACATTCGCTCATAATGATTAATACTTATCTGAAGAGTGTTTCTTAGCGTTGTATGTATTTCTGTTGTATATAGTTCTATTGTATTCTGTTGTATATAGTTCTAAGGTGCGAGCGCCTACATCTCTATGCTCAGACAGTGTTGCTGTTAATGTTAATATAGATAATAAATATAAACAGCAACACGCTTCTTTATTTCTGATATGCGGATTGATAAATGGATTGGCTACTTTCAGATGGCATCTACCTTCTTCTGTTTCTCGTTGCTATTTTTGCAGGTTTTATAGACTCCATTGCAGGTGGCGGTGGTTTGATTACCATTCCTGCATTGCTCTCTGCGGGAATATCACCAGTACAAGCATTAGCGACAAATAAATTACAATCATTAGGTGGGTCATTTTCTGCCACACTCTACTTTATAAGACGGCGTGTTATTGATTTAAAAGCGCAGCGCTTTGCTATTTTAATGACATTTATTGGTGCTATCTCTGGTGCAATGCTAGTGCAATTTATTAATCCAGATGTTCTGCGACAAGCACTTCCTGTCTTAACGATTGCCATTGGCCTTTACTTCTTACTGACTCCCTCTATTGGCGCTCAAGATAGTAAACAGCGTCTAGGCTATTATGTCTTTGGTGTTGTAATAGGAGGTGGGGTTGGGTTTTATGATGGCATTTTCGGTCCTGGAACAGGCTCTTTTTTCGCTTTAGCCTATGTTATGTTGCTAGGGTATAATCTTTCAAAAGCAACCGCACATGCTAAGTTGCTTAACTTTGTCTCTAACTTTGGTTCACTCCTTTTTTTTATGGTTGCTGGACACGTTCTTTGGACAATAGGGCTAATTATGCTTTGTGGGCAGTTTATTGGCGCTCGTTTAGGGGCTGGCTTAGTATTAACAAAAGGGCAAAAATTAATAAGACCGATGCTAGTCATTATCTCTTTTTTGATGAGCATCAAACTTATCCATGATAATCATGGTGATACTATCGCGCATTGGTTCTCTGCAATTTTTAATTAGGATTAGATGGTTTTTAAATGTCTTTACATCATTATCAACAGTTAATAGATATCTTTAATCAATGCTTTAGTGATACGTTTCAAACACATTTAGTTAAAGGTGACAATGAGCCTGTTTATTTACCTGCAAATGAAGAATGTCCTTATCACCAAATTATTTTTGCGCATGGTTTTTATGCGAGTGCGTTACATGAAATATCACATTGGTGTATTGCGGGTGAAAAACGCCGTCTACAAGTAGATTACGGCTATTGGTATTGCCCTGATGGAAGAGATGAAAGTACACAAGGACAATTTGAATCAGTAGAAATTAAACCTCAGGCATTAGATTGGCTATTTTGCCAAGCAGCAGGTTATCCTTTTAATGTTAGTTGTGACAATTTAGAAGGTGATTTTGAGCCTGATCGCTACGAGTTTAGAAATAAAGTCCGTGAGCAAGTTCTCGCTTATTTACGTGATAAAAATACGCCTCCACGCGCTCAACTATTTATTAATGCGTTACATTTGTTTTACAATACGCCAGCACTTACTGAAGATGATTTTCCTTATCAGGAAAACCCTTTAGTGAATTAAGGATTGCGAGTCACTTATTATCGCTTATCCAACACAAAGGTCTTATTTATGAATAAGGCCTGAGGTAGTAAGGTTGCTATACCATATTATCTAATTATTAATCAGTTATATAGCAACATTATATTGAGGATAAACAATGCTTTCTGAGTATGAATCGTACTTATTAGATAAAATTGATAGTCGTGTTGAACATGCTACTGACGACGAGCTGTTTGCCGGTGGCTATTTACAAGGCCACATTACACTCGCAATTGCGGAACTTGAACAAGAAAATAATATGCAATTAGAGGCGCTAAGAGCACGCGTAGAAGAGAGTATTAAAAAAGCGATAAAAGCGGGTGAGCTTTCTCCTCCTGATCAAGTGTTGGTACTATCAACGTGGAATGATTTGGTTAATTCAATTAATTAAATCACGCTAGATAAAACAACCGATTACTTTCGGTTGTTTTTCTTTATCGTTTATTATCAACATAGCTATACTTTAATCATAATTCGGATATTTGATATTGAAGAAAAGCTATTTTTAGCCAAAAATTACCACTTACTATTTATCAATTGTTCGTATTTGATTTTTCAAAGTCGATATATCTCTAATTGATTAAGCATAATAGTGCTATCTTTTGTAATCCCTTGCCAAGGCTATAAAGTTACTTTTAAATATTTCTAGAAAGGCTTCATGGGATGCAAATGAATTGCATAGAATATGGGTGATAAGGATAACGATACGATGAAAAATTTCTTTAAGATAGGACTACTCACAGGTGCCATTTTGATGTTAGCTGCTTGTGATAAGTTTGGCTCTGATAATAAAAAAAATACATTTTATTATAGCAATCCAAGCGATGTGAGTATCAGTTTTCAGATTGATGGTAAAGAGTACCAAATTGAACCTGGAAAAAAAGGCGAAATTACGCTTTCTCCAGGAGAACATAGCATACAAAATAGTGCAGGAAATAAATCCACCTTTATGGTTTATGACAATAATAGTGGCGGTATTCTCAATCCTAATAATTTTATTTATTATCAATTGGCTGAGGTGTATGCAGTCAAAGGTGAAGCGGATCGTTTTAAGCCAACAGACCATACGGTGATTATTAATGGCTATCAGATTGAGTTACCAGTACAAAGCACTAATGCGACATTAATTGATGGCAATGCTTTCCAATGCACTTATCCTCTGGGTATTCCTTTCCCTGATGAGATTAAAAGCCATAATCGTAATGAAAAAGGGAATATAAAAACAAAATGTTTTGATAAGCCGGAAATTATTCAATATTTTATGGATAATTATGGCGAAGATTTAAAACCACTTTCTAAAGAAGATGAATATAGTGACACTGTAAATACGAATATTGATTATTCATTGCCGGCGGCTGAATTTACTGATCCTGATATTCAAGCAGAAGCAGAAAATTTAGTATCATTATTAAATCAAATAAAAGAAAGTACTGATCCCGATATTCACGATAAATTAAAAGATTCATTTCATAAAACCTTTATTGATGTTTCAAAAGCATATAGTGAAAGGGTATCTAAAAGCTCAGTAGAAGATAATAAATATTATAACCGATTTATTGAAGAGAGTGGAAAGTACCAATCCTATGGTATCTTACCTAAAGATTAGCAATTTAAGCCATCCAATTGGGTGGCTTTTTAAATAATAAAAAGAGTATTACTGGAAATAAGAATGTCACAATCTCAAATATTAGCAAAAAGTAGTTTGATTACTGTGCGCCAAACTCGAATAGGTGATGCGAGCAAACTTCCTACAATAGAGTCTTCAGCAGGGCAACTTTTTAGCACTATTGAAGATTTAAGCTGGATAAGTACAGAGGATGTACAAGATGTTGACAGCCATTTAGCTTTTATTGAAAAGCAATTCCACTGGGTTGCAGTAAATAAAGATGATGAACCCGTGGGGTTTATTATGGTGGATGATTTACCTGAAAGTCTTTTTATTCATGAAATTTCAGTCAGTAGTGCATGGCAAAATAAAGGAATTGGTAAACAGCTTATTCAAAAAGTGATTGATGAGGCTAAAGCTCGCCAATATTCTG
>NZ_LXEN01000028.1 GCF_001654855.1 Proteus myxofaciens ATCC 19692 | reverse complement strand
CCATATAAAAATATAACGAATATATGAAGGTTTAGGTTCCATTTAAGATTCTCAGACTCAGATGATGCATTATTGCGAATTAAATAGCATTTAGTTATTCGCTTACTATATTACTATAGTTAATAAAAACGTAATCTACAAGGAATACAATGGATGAAACATGTATCTAAGAAAAAAGATAATATCCCTTCAACATTACTAATAATACCTGATATTCAATTTCCTTTTTCTGCTATTCCATCACGTTCAGATAGTGAGTATTTACGAGGAAAAGCTCTTATTTGGGCACAACAATACGGCTTGATTGGTAGACGTGGTGCTGATCGATTGAGTACAACACCTCTACTTGATTTAGGAATTGCATTATGTGGAAATGCACCCACAGAACGCTCAGAAATTCTAGTATGTTGGTATCTTTGGGCTCTAATTCTTGATGATCGTATTGATGATGGACCTTGGGCGGAAAATGGAGTTTTAAATGATTTTATCATCGCAGTACAGACTGTGACAGCTAATGATAATTTCACTGAATACCCCGATAAAATCAGGCAATTTGATGACCCAATGCTTCTTGTCTTAGCTGAATATTTATGGCCAAAAATCCAGAGTTGGGGAGATGAACATTGGCAACATCAGTTGTTACAGAATTTAATTCAACATCTACACGCACAAGCCGCATTGGTGCAAATCCGTGAAGCGAATATGCCACTGACGTTGGAGCAATATTTACCATTGCGCCGTAATTCTTTTGGTTCATTGTTCTTTTTTGATCTAATTGATGGCGCAGAATCCCTTTATCCTTGTGCCTATTCAGCTAACATTGAGTGGTGGAATAACCTTCGTGAATATAGTGCTGACATTATTGCATGGACAAATGACATATATTCGATCGCTAAAGATGTTGTGTGTGGGGAGCGCTTCAACCTTGTATCTGTCTTAGCCACTACTAATGGCAATGACTGGCCTATGGCAATCGAATCTGCACATCAAATGCTAAAAAATAAAGTTATTCAATTCACGGATACTATAGCTCAGCTAATAAATTATCAAATATCTAGCGAGGTTGATCCTAGTCGTCTAAACCGTATTATTCGTGCCTCGGGAGATTGGCATAAAACAGTTTCTCGTTATCATCTGCAAACTAATGAATCTATCGTGTCATCTAAACGACAGATTAATCTAGAACTTACACCTCCGACACTAAAATCTCGTCAATTCGAAATCGATCCTTACCCATTGTATGAACGTTTACGTACCACAATGCCTATTGCCTATGATGAAACTACTGATATATGGCTTATCAGCCGACATGCAGATATCAAAGCGGTATTAACTAATTCTAAAGTGAGTACTAATAACTATATGTGGCAGATCGGACCATTACTAGGACGTACAATTGTCGCAATGGATGGTTGTGAACATGCTCATCATAGAGGATTACTTAGTCCTAAATTTCGTGGAAAATCACTTGAAATATTTAGAGATTCTATTACTTCGGTCACCCGTGATCTGCTCGCTAAAATGAAAGGTAAATCTCGTGTTGATTTAATTACAGATTTCACCTCTGAATTACCTGTACTCGTTATGGCTAAAGCATTGGGTTTACCTATTGAAACTTCAGAAGAAATAGAACAAATAAAAAAATGGTGTAGTATCGGTTTTGAGTATCTAGGCAACTATAGGCAAGACCCAGCATTATTAACAGGAGGCTTATCTAATAGAGATAATTTTTATAATTTCGTAGATCCATATATTGAAGCTCGTCGTATCTCCCCTTCAAACGATTTAATATCGCACCTTCTAGATGCTCGAATTGATGACCAACCGTTATCCGATAGATTTATTAAAGCCTATTGCGCAATTCTAATGACCGCAGGTAGTGAAACGAGTCATGGTGCTTTAGCGAATTTGATTGTTAATTTATTAAATGAACCTGGAATCAAGGATATGGTGCTAGATAATCCAGATCTAATGGAAAACGCATACGCTGAAACTTTGCGACGCAATCCCCCGCTACAACTCGTACTCAGAGAAGCCACTGAAACACTCTCTTTACCATCAGGAACAATTCCAGCAGGAGCAACTTTAGCCTGCTTAATTGGTTCTGCAAATCGTGATCCAGAACGATTCCCTGAGCCGGATATCTTCGATATATCACGCCCGAATAAGACCTCAAGCCATTTTGCTTTCGGGGCAGGAAAACATTTCTGCCTAGGATCTATGTTAGCGCAGATGGAGATCACCATTGGCGCTAATATGTTACTACAAGCTTTTCCAAACATATGTTGGGCCTCGGGATTTAAGCCAGTTAAACAAGGGTTCTTGAACCGTTGCCCTAAAAAGCTCGAGGTTATGCTATGAACGGTACTCATATCTCTGGAAAAACTAGCTACACTCAAAGTTATCTTGATGATCAACACACTGGGCAATTAGCCCGACTTCGTTATCTGGAGAATGCTTTTGATCCCTTAAGTAAAGCTACTTTTGAACAATTAGAGCTTCCCTGTAAACCAATTATTCTTGATGTTGGCGCTGGAGCAGGTTCCTTCGCTAGCTGGCTAACAAGCAGATACTCTAGAGCAACCATTATAGCTACAGATATAGACACTCGATTTCTAAATGATATCCCTAATATTCAAGTATTAACACATAATGTTGTGACTGATGATTTTCCTGTTGCGTCTTTCGATGTAGTACATATTCGAGCATTACTATGCCATCTTACAGAACGTGAGAATGTATTGACTCGAATAACTCGTTGGATTCGACCTGGTGGCTGGTTAGTAGTTGAAGATGTAAGTTTACAACCTAGCTTAAAAACAACGAACCCACTATTTCGAAAAGTTGCATGTGCTGGTATTACACTTCTTGAGCAATCGGTTGGTTCTGACATGTTTTGGGCTGATTCTCTTCCTTATCTATTAGAGACGAGAGGCTTATCTAAAATTGGTTCTCGTACTCTTGACGGTAAAATTGGCGATAACAGCCCAGCAGATAATTTTTGGGCAGCAACTACTGCTCAGGCTACACCTCTGCTATTAAAACTTGGATTGCTTACCCAAAGTGAACTTAATGCTATGTCTGCTTTACGGGCGGATCCTGAGTTTACTGATACAGCACTAACATTAATTAGCGCCTGGGGACAAGTATCCTAAAACTCATGAAGTGATTACTTGACATCCTTCACGTCCTTTAGGGCGTGAAGGTTCTGCACAACCGCAGCGAGGAGAATTTGTGTCTGCAGGGTAAGATCCTGCTCACTGGTTGAAACGCGGACATAGCCGTAAAGTGCTATAATGATGAAAACGTAACACCGGGATGAGGCTAAAGCTCGCCAATATTCTA
>NZ_LXEN01000027.1 GCF_001654855.1 Proteus myxofaciens ATCC 19692 | reverse complement strand
GGTTTTGACTGAAATCAACCTGTTTAACCCATTGTGCTTGTGATAAGCAGTGAGTTAAATGCCATTGGTTATCGGCTTGTTCTTCAGCTGAAATATTTAAATCTAATCGTTCTCGTTGAAAACTAGCGCCTATACAATGCAGATTATCTTGGTTATCTACTGGGGTAAAATAGCCATCATAACAAAGCACTGTTTTTAATTTTGATAATGTATCTGTTGTAGGAATATGACTAACTTGTCCTCTTACTGCACTAATTGGTAATTTATTTGTTTGTGAAAAGCCACTGATACGATGTCCATTGGCTAAAATAACACAATCATGTTTTGCCTGTATTATCGCTTTATTCTGATTATTTTTAATGGATAGCTGCCAATCATTTTCTATTGCATTTAAATCGGTAACTTGGTGATTAAATAATAATGTCGCACCTAGTTGTTCAGCTCGTTTTAACGCATTATGAGTAAGCTCTGTTGGTGAAAGCCATCCTGCTTGTGGGTAAAATAACCCTTCAGCATTAATATCTAATCCACAAAGAGTATTTATTTCATCCTTAGAAAGGTAGCATGCTAATTTATTAAAGAATTCAGAATGTTCAATAATTCGTTGTGCTTTTTTGTGAATTTTCTCATTATAAATAATTTGGGCAACACCAGACCACTGATGTGAAAATAAAATACCAGCTTGATTTAGTTCGTCATAATATTGACGAGCATATAAAAATGCAGTAGTAAAAAATTGCTCAATTTCATCTGATTTGCCATTTAAAAGAGGGTAAAGCACACCTTGTCGATTGCCTGATGCATTCATTGCTGGCTGTGGATCTTCGCAATATAAGGTAACGTTAGCACCTCTACGTAAACAAGATAATGCTGTTAAGGCACTGGCAATACCACCACCGATAATTGCAATATCTTTTGCCTGAGTAGCACGAGGTCTTGCGTAATAAGGTAAAGAAAGAGCAGAAAGAGATTGGGCAAACGTTCCCGTTAGCATTTCACGTTTTTGACCAAACCCTTTTATTTTCTTTATTTCAAAGCCAACATTTTGTAAACCTCGTCTAACAAAGCCTGCTACGGTAAAGGTAGAAAATGTACCCTCTTCACGTATCGAATCAGCCATGGCTTGAAAAAGTGTTTCACTCCACATTTGCGGATTTTTAGAAGGAGCAAAGCCATCAAGAAACCAAGCATCAACTTTATGATGTAACGCTTGACGTATTTGAGGTAATAATGTGTTGATATCACCCAGCCATAAATCAAGCGTGATTTGTCCATTAGCAAGAATAATACGGTGACAACCTGAGATAGCGAGAGGCCATTTTGCACAGAGTTCATCAGAATATTTTGCAAGTTCAGGCCAATGATTATGGGCTAGTTTTAGGTCTTTCTTTGTTAATGGGTATTTTTCAAAACTAACATAATGCAGGCGTTTTAGCGTCGAGTTCACTTCTTTTTGGTGAAATTGCTCAAATGACTGCCAAAGCGTTAGAAAATTTAATCCCGTTCCAAACCCTGTTTCTGCGATTACACATTCAGAGCGTACATGTGTACCAAAACGTAATGGAAAATGATTTCCATGTAAGAAAACATGGCGGGTTTCTTCTAACCCATCTTGGTTTGAAAAATAAATATCACCAAACTGCTCTGAGATAGGCGTACCAAGCTCATTCCAACTTAAGGATGCGGTATTTATGGGACTATTATTCACTAAACTGCCTGCATATCTTAAAAAATAAGACACTATCTTAACGCTGATAAGTAGCTTGTTCCAGTGTTTGAATCGAATAGATTTTTTTTAGTTATCTGCATTTTTGTAAAAAAGTTCCTGATCGGACTTGTTCGGCGTACAACTGTACGCTAAAGTGCTACTTAGAAATCCCGCAGCTACAACTATAATTGTAAAGAGGTATGAATGAAGCGCGCAGTGATCACTGGTTTGGGTATTGTTTCGAGCATTGGTAATAACCAGAAAGAAGTTCTGGATTCTTTAAAAGAAGGTCGTTCCGGGATTACTTTCTCTGAAGAATTTAAAGATATGGGGTTACGTAGCCACATTTGGGGTAACGTTAAGCTTGATACTGAAGGTCTAATTGACCGAAAAATCCGCCGTTTCATGAGCGATGCATCGGTTTATGCTTATTTATCAATGCAAGAAGCGATTGCCGATTCTGGTCTATCAGAAGATCAAGTATCTAATATTCGTTCAGGCTTAGTTGTTGGCTCTGGTGGTGGTTCACCACGTAATCAGGTTCAAGGCTCTGATGGTATGAGAGCAAAAGGTCTACGTGGCGTAGGTCCTTATATGGTGACTCGCGCTATGGCATCGGGTGTTTCAGCTTGTTTAGCGACACCATTTAAAATTAAAGGCGTGAACTATTCAATAAGTTCAGCATGTTCAACATCTGCACACTGCATCGGTCATGCCGTTGAACTTATTCAACTTGGAAAACAAGATGTTGTTTTCGCAGGTGGCGGTGAAGAATTAAGCTGGGAAATGACCTGTGAATTTGATGCTATGGGTGCACTTTCTACTAAATATAATGAAACGCCATCTAAAGCTTCTCGTACTTATGATAAAAACCGTGATGGTTTTGTTATCGCAGGTGGTGGCGGTGTTGTTGTTGTTGAAGAGTTAGAGCATGCATTAGCTCGTGGCGCACATATCTATGCTGAAATTGTTGGCTATGGTGCAACTTCAGATGGTGCGGATATGGTTGCTCCTTCTGGTGAAGGTGCTGTTCGTTGTATGCAAATGGCAATGCAAAATATTGACCATGTTGATTATATCAACACACATGGTACTTCAACGCCAGTAGGTGATTTAAAAGAGCTTGAAGCAATTACAGAAGTATTTGGTTCAACAACACCTGCTATCTCAGCAACAAAAGCAATGACCGGTCACTCATTAGGTGCGGCTGGTGTTCATGAGGCTATTTACAGTTTGTTAATGTTAGAACATGGCTTTATTGCACCAAGTATTAATATTGAAGAGCTTGATGATAAAGCAGCAGGCATGAATATTATTACTAAACCAACTGAACAAAAACTTGAAACAGTAATGTCAAATAGCTTTGGTTTCGGTGGTACAAATGCATCATTAGTGATGGCTAAATATAAAAAATAGTATTAATACTTATTTCTATACCGTGATAAATGGGTACCTAATTAGGTACTCATTTTTTTTGCTTTTTGATTACATAGACGAAGAGTTGTTTTTATAAATAGTATTTTTTTCTAATAAATATAAAAAAATTGTAATGATAAACACTGAAATAGAGATTTAAAATAATAATTTTATTTTTAATGTAATAAAATAGATTTATTTTTTTATTAAAAATGAAATCTATTAATAATAATAAGTTCAATTCATTTTTTTAAGTTAATGTTCATTAAATGTCTTATATTACAAATAATTAAAAAAACACTTTCGATAAAATAAAATTAACTGCTTTTAAAAATTGATCTGGATTATTGTTATACAAATAAAATGAAGCTATTTAATTTAAAAGTTGATATTGTTTACCGCGGATACTTGTATAATTTAAATTTAAACTTTGATTGTCTTATGCTGATTTAATTACTAGCAAATGAAGAAACCGGCTAATAAATTAGCCGGTATTTTTTTTATATTAATATCTTTTTGACATTGACTCACATCTCCTCACGACAATCTGCACTATTATTCGCAGAGCGACGTCGGAAATTCAGCGGCGTTCGTAACTGTTGAACTAAAATAACGCCAAGTAATACAATACCCCCACCTACTAAATGATAACTATGCAGTTCTTCTCCAAGAAATGTAATGGCAATCATCGCGGTAAATAGCGGCATTAAATTCATAAAAATAGAGGCTGTATTTGCACCTAATCTCATCACACCTAAAATCCATAAATAAGGTGCAAGGATTGAAGCCCCAACGCCTGCAAAAATAACTAGCCCTATATTATCTTTATTTAGCGCAACACTTTCTGCCATGAAAAAGTTGGGTAACAATAAGAGAACACCAAATCCAACTTGCACATAAAGAGATTGCCAGCTAGGTAAAGAGATTGCCCAACGCTTTGTTAATACGCCATAAAGAGCATAAGAGGCAGAAGCAATAAACATCATTAATTCGCCATAGCCTAAGCCTTGTGAGAGCAATTGCGAAGGATTACCTTGGCTAATTAACCAGACTAAACCACCAATTGATAATAATGTTCCTAATACAATACCAACGGTTGGGATAATACGTAAAACGAAAATACTAATGATAACAGTCAGTAATGGAATTAATGAATTTAGTATTCCCATAAATGTTGCACTGACATAGTGTGCAGCATAGTACGCCAAACTTTGATACATCACCATCCCTAATGCACCAAGAATAAATAATTTCCACCAATATTGTTTAACCACTTTACGATGATGCCAAACTGGCATAATTAGAAAAGGAGTCATTAATAAAAAAGCGAGGAACCAGCGGTAGAAAGAAATAGCAGCAGGATCAATAACTGAAGCAGCCGCTTTGTTTACTACCGCATTAATGGACCAAATTAACACCGCTAAAAGCGGGAAAACTAAATTTTTCATCTTTCTCACATCTATTTTTAAGTCAGGTAGCTATTGTATGCCTGTCTGATTAGATATATATAATGAAAAGCAGACAATGTATAACTCTATAAAGACAACATGACAAGATAACAACACGATGATGACAATTGAACAACAAAAAATGGGATGGTTACCCTCTGAATTTGAGGCAATCCGCTTTCGAGATGAATTATTATTAGCCGAAACGGAATTTCATTATCATCAACATGATTTTGGTCAGCTACTTTATGTTATTTCTGGTGTGATGGATTTAAATGTCAATGGACAGCGATTTCTTGCGCCGCCTGAGTTTAGTGT
>NZ_LXEN01000026.1 GCF_001654855.1 Proteus myxofaciens ATCC 19692 | reverse complement strand
GTGGATACCTGAGAAAACAGGACATGCTAGCTATAATAAAAAGACACTTTCTTTTAAAGTTCTTGATATCTCACCGAATTGGTGTGAAGGCTTATTAGATAAACCTTGTCTTCTTCAATTAAGTCCTATTTTTTCAACTATTTTTGCTGATTTTTTTAGAAGAGGTATCTGTAATCCGAAAACAGCAGAAGATTTACGCTTAGCACAGGTACTTATTGATCAATTAAAAGTATCTCCTGTTCATCATACTTATCTACCATCTTCTAAAGATAAATTATTAGCCCCCGTGCTCAATGCATTAGAGCTAAATCCCGCTGATAATACCTCGTTAGAAGAATGGGCCAAAAAACGCTATACCTCAGAACGAACGTTATCACGCCGTTGTCAGCAGGAATTAGGTATGTCATTTAGTGAATGGCGTCAACGTCTTCGTTTTTTACATGCAATTTCATTACTTGAGCAAGGTAAAAGTGTTAACGAAGTTGCTTTTGATGTGGGGTATAGTTCCTCTTCTTCTTTTATTGCGATGTTTCAGCAATTTGCAGGAACAACACCTGAACGCTATCGCCGATTACCTAGCAGTTAACACTTATTTTCATTTATATATTTAAAATTAAGGCGTAATTTATCGTCAATAATAGGCTTTACGTTCAATAAGTGGCAAAATAGACCGCTTAATTTTATTTTTCGATAATTCTTCACACACATACATATCAAATCAGTGAGATAACGCCGTGAAAATTCTAGTTGATGAAAATATGCCCTATGCGGAACAATTGTTCCAACAATTGGGTGAGGTAAAAAAGGTACCTGGTCGTCCTTTACCTATTGACGAACTTAATGACACGGATGCATTAATGGTAAGGTCAATTACGAAAGTTAATGCGTCGTTATTAGCAGGTAAGCCTGTTAAATTTGTAGGTACTGCAACAGCAGGTTTTGATCATGTTGATATTGAATGGTTAGCGCAAGAGAAAATAGGTTTTTCATCAGCCCCTGGTTGTAATGCGATTGCGGTTGTTGAATATGTCTTTTCTTCTTTAATGGTGCTTGCTGAAAAAGAAGGGTTCCAACTCACGGATAAAGTGGTTGGTATTATTGGTGTAGGTAATGTTGGTGGGCGATTAGCCACGCGATTACGTGCGCTAGGCATTAATGTATTACTTTGTGATCCACCTAGAGCTGATAATGGCAATAATGAGACTTTCCATTCTCTAGAAACATTAATCAAAGAAGCCGATATTCTTACTTTCCATACTCCTCTCAATAAATCTGGTCCTTACAATAGTTATCATTTAATTAATGTGAGTAATCTCGAAAATTTAGTTGATGGTTGTATTTTAATTAACGCTAGCCGTGGTGAAGTTATTGATAATCAAGCATTATTAACAGCATTAGAAAATGGTAAGTCATTGCGAGTAGTGCTTGATGTATGGGAGCCTGAGCCTGATCTCTTATTACCATTATTAGAAAAAGTCGATATCGCGACACCGCATATAGCAGGCTATACCCTCGAAGGCAAAGCGCGTGGTACTACACAAGTGTATGAAGCTTATTGTGATTTTATTGGCCAGCCTCAACATGTTGAATTATCAACCTTATTACCTGCGCCAGTTGTATCAACGATTTCTGTACAAGGTGAATTAACGCAACCATTACTTAAGCAATTGATTCATCTTGTCTATGATGTGCGCCGTGATGATGCGTCATTACGCAAAGTTGCAGGAATAAAAGGTGAGTTTGATAAATTACGCAAATTTTATCCTGTACGCCGTGAATGGTCTTCTTTACAGGTTATTTCTGATAATGAAACCACAGCTAAGACATTAAAAGCGATTGGCTTTAACGCGATATATAAATAAAACGCTATACGATTTAACCTTATTTTACTATTTAACAATTTGAATGTATTGGAGGATCTCTAATGGGAGACGGTTGGAATATTGCCCTAGTGGGTGCAACAGGCGCTGTTGGTGAAGCTATTTTAGCACTGTTACAAGAGCGCGAATTTCCTATTGGTGAGTTAACCGCTATTGCTAGTGAAGAGAGTATTGGTAAAACAGTACGTTGTAATGGTAAAAGTGTTGCGGTTAAAGCTATTCATAATATTGAATGGGCTGAAATTCAATTAGCTTTTTTTGCAGGTCCTCTTGAAATCAGTGCTCAATATGCTCAACAAGCTGCTGATTCAGGCTGTATTATTGTTGATTGTAGTGGTTTATTTGCAATGGAGTGGGATGTTCCTTTAGTGGTGCCTGGTGTAAATAGTACAACACTGTCTGAATATCGTAATCGTAATATCGTTTCTATTGCAGATAGCAGGGTAAGCCAGCTATTGCGCGCTATTCATCCATTGACTGACGCCGCAGGACTAACGCGTCTTAATGTGACGAATCTTATGTCTGTTTCTCGTTATGGCAAACAAGCTATTGATGAATTAGCAGGACAAAGTGCTCGTCTATTAAATGGCATTCCTCCTGAATTAGGTCGTTTTAATAAGCAACTTGCTTTTAACGTTCTTCCTTTAATGGTGGATAATGAAGGTACGATTGAAGAAGATCGTCGCATGGTCGATCAAATTCGTAAAATTCTGCAAGATGACGGTTTACCTATTTCTGTCACCTCTCTTCAAGCTCCTGTGTTCTATGGGAATGCACAATCAGTTCAACTTGAAATGTCTCGTCCTATGGGAAGTGATGAAGCGCGGGAGACATTACAAGAAAATGAAGATTTAGCGGTGAGTGATGAAAATGATTTTCCAACACAAGTTACCGATGCTTCTGGTAATACCCACTTAAACTTAGGATGTTTCCGTAATGATTATGGTATACCAGAAGCATTACAATTCTGGTCTGTTGCTGATAATGTCCGTTTTGGTGGCGCATTAATGGCAGTGGAAGTTGCCGAATTATTAGTTCAGGAGCAGTTCTACTAATGAGTGCTGAAGAAATAACATCACCAGAAGAAAAGGCGATGTTAAAAATAGCATTAGGTATTGAGTATGATGGTAGCCACTATTATGGGTGGCAACGCCAAAATGAAGTTCGTAGCGTACAAGAACGATTAGAAAAAGCACTTTCAAAAGTTGCTAATGAGCCTATTTCCGTTTTTTGTGCAGGAAGAACAGATGCAGGTGTTCATGCAACAGGGCAAGTGGTTCATTTTGACACTACCGCGCATCGTAAAGATGCTGCATGGACCATGGGGACAAATACCCATCTACCTTCAGATATTGCCGTTCGCTGGGTAAAAACAGTTTCTGATGATTTTCATGCGCGTTTTAGTGCAACCGCAAGGCGTTATCGCTATGTGATTTATAATCATCGTTATCGTCCTGCAATACTGTCATCAGGAGTAACTCATTTTCATTATCCTTTAGACGCAAAACGTATGCATAAAGCAGCACAGTCTTTGCTTGGTGAGAATGATTTTACTTCATTTAGAGCAGCGCAATGCCAATCTCGAACACCATGGCGTAATGTTATGCATGTGAATGTTTCTCGGTATGGTGACTATGTTGTGGTAGATATAAAAGCGAATGCCTTTGTTCACCATATGGTCAGAAATATCGTTGGTAGCTTATTAGAGATTGGCTGTGGTAATCAAGATATCACGTGGATGGCTGAGCTTTTGGCTTTAAAAGATAGAAAAAAAGCTGCCGCTACTGCAAAAGCGAATGGATTATATTTAGTGAGTGTTGATTACCCTGAGCAGTTTGAATTACCTAAACCTGCAATGGGACCACTCTTTTTATCTGATAATCCTTTTTAACTATTTTTATTACAAATACCCAGTTTTCTGAGGAATTATGGAATTTTTAACGCATTTTGTTGATTTAATAAAATTTCTAATTGATTTTATTTTGCATATTGATGCCCATTTAGCTGAGTTAGTTGCTCAGTATGGTACATGGGTTTATGCCATTTTATTTTTAATAGTATTTTGTGAAACTGGGCTTGTTGTTACGCCATTTTTACCCGGTGACTCATTGCTTTTTGTTGCAGGTGCGTTAGCCTCATTAGAGACCAATGATGTCAATGTACATATTATCGTCTTATTGTTGCTCTGTGCCGCTATTTTAGGGGATGCAGTCAACTATTCAATAGGACGTATTTTCGGTGAAAAGCTGTTTAGCAGACCTAATTCGCGTATTTTCCGCCGTGAATATTTAGAAAAAACTCATGCTTTTTATGAAAAACATGGTGGTAAAGCAATAATTTTGGCAAGATTCGTTCCCATTATCCGAACTTTTGCTCCCTTTGTCGCAGGTATGGGTAAGATGTCATATCGTCATTTTGCCTTTTATAATGTAACTGGAGCGATAGCATGGGTACTGTTATTTACTTATGCGGGATACTTTTTTGGTGACTTAGATATAGTTCAAAAGAACTTAAAATTGCTAATTGTTGCCATTATTGTTATTTCTATTTTACCGGGCGTGTTCGAAATAATACGTCACCGTAGAGCTAGTGCAAAAGCAAAAAAAGAAAGTGACAATTAAGAGGTTTGAGCTGTTGTCCTTTGTTTTTGCGGTAGAATAGCAATAATAAAGAGATGCGCTGAAATTCAGTAAGCGGTATCATCATAAACTTTGCTAACCACACAGCCAGTGCATTGTGGTTAATTGCTCACAATAACTAAACTGGCGAAGGTCAGATTCAGACGAAAAGGTCCATTAATGAGCTGGATTGAAAAAATTCTAAACAAAAGCACTATCACAAGTTCACGTAAAGCCAACATTCCAGAAGGAGTTTGGACTAAATGTGATAGCTGTGGACAGGTTCTCTATCGCGCTGAACTTGAGCGTAATTTAGAGGTTTGTCCTAAATGTGATCATCATATGCGTATTTCAGCGCGCCGTCGCCTTGAGACTTTCCTCGATACAGGAAGTACGACGGAATTAGGTAGCGAATTAGAACCTAAAGATATTCTAAAATTCCGCGACTCTAAAAAATACAAAGACAGAATTAGCGCTGCTCAAAAACAAACACATGAGAAAGATGCATTAATTGTCATGAAAGGTACGCTAAAAGAGATGCCAATTGTTGCAGCCTCTTTTGAGTTTGCGTTTATGGGCGGTTCAATGGCTTCTGTTGTCGGTGCTCGTTTTGTGCGTGCTGTTGAACAAGCTCTTGAAGATAACTGCCCACTAGTTTGTTTTTCTTCAAGTGGTGGCGCACGTATGCAAGAAGCGCTAATGTCATTAATGCAAATGGCAAAAACCAGCGCAGCATTAGCAAAAATGCAAGAGCGTGGTTTGCCGTACATTTCTGTCATGACCGATCCTACTATGGGTGGTGTTTCTGCAAGCTTAGCTATGTTGGGTGATATTAACGTTGCTGAGCCAAAAGCCTTAATTGGTTTCGCAGGTCCTCGCGTTATTGAACAAACAGTACGTGAAAAGCTACCGGCTGGATTCCAACGTAGTGAATTCCTATTAGAGAAAGGGGCGATTGATATGATTATTCGTCGTCCTGAGATGCGCAATCAGTTAGCTGAATTACTGGCTAAGCTAACTCAGTATGATTTAGCTGAAGAAGAAATCATCGATGAAGAGATGATTGCTGATGATATAGAATCAGCAGAAAACGAGCCAGCAATTAACATCGAATCGAATAAAAAAGAAGATGTCTAATATAATCACTGTGCCTACAGCTACATCGCCTTTGTCGATGTGGCTTTCTTATCTTGAACACTTGCATTCTAGCGCTATTGATATGGGGTTAGAGCGAATTGGAAAGGTAGGAAAAATACTTGATGTGTTACAACCAGCGCCTAAAGTTATTACTGTTTCTGGTACTAACGGCAAGGGGACAACATGTCATATGCTTGAATCTATATTAATGGCTTCAGGCTTAAATGTGGGTGTTTATAGCTCTCCTCATCTTGTGCGTTACACTGAACGTGTTCGTATTCAAGGCAAAGAACTATCTGAATCTGCATTTTGTGAAATTTTTGCTGAAATAGAGCAAGCGAGAGGCGATATTTCACTGACTTTCTTTGAATATGGCACACTGGCAGCATTAAAACTCTTTGAGCAAGCACAATTAGATGTTGTTATTCTTGAAGTGGGTTTAGGCGGTCGATTAGATGCAACGAATATTGTTGATGCCGATATCGCGGCTATCACCAGTATTGCACTTGATCATACTGATTGGTTAGGTGCTGATAGAGAACATATCGGCCATGAAAAAGCCGGTATTTTCCGCAAAAATCATTATGCAGTCGTCGGTGAACCTGACATGCCACTCTCCATCGCTCAAGTTGCCGATGAAAAACAAGCAAAGCTGTTTCGTCGAGGAACAGATTGGTCGTTTGCAATTGATGGTGAACATTGGCATTGGCGTTGTGCTGATACTCAATTTGAAAAACTGCCTATTCCAAATATTCCATTAGCAAATGCGGCAACAGCGATGGCGGTTATTCGTTGTTTACTAAAATCAGACGATAAAGTAAGCCATGCGATTACCCATCAAAGTATTGTTGAAGGAATGTCTAAAGCTCAATTGCCAGGCCGTTTTCAAATTATTTCGCAACAGCCATTAGTAATTTTTGATGTTGCACATAATCCCCACGCTGCTGGCTATTTAGCTGACAAATTATCTCAATTACCACATAAATCAGATACTGTCGTTCGTATTGTTGTTGGTATGTTAGGTGACAAAGATATAGCAGGAACATTAGCATGCTTAAAAACTCAAGCTAATCAGTGGTATGTTGCTCCTCTGGATGAGTTTAGAGGTGCAAACGCTGATGTTTTAGCTCAATACCTTGAAGAACCCGCTATTTTTGAAAGTGTAGAGCAGGCTTGGCATCAAGCTATTCTTGATGCAAAAGAAAATGATATCGTTGTGGTTTGTGGTTCATTTCATACGGTAGCTCATGTTATGGAACTTTTAGAAAAGGAGAAAGCGAGTGGCAAGTAAATTTCAAAATCGCTTAGTCGGTGCGGTTGTTCTCGTCGCTGTAGGTGTAATTTTTTTACCTACATTACTCGACGGCGATAAGAAATATAACGAAGACCAATTCGCTGCTATTCCTTTAGTCCCTAAGCCTGGTGATGAACAGGATATTGAATCTATTGCACCAATAGAACAGACAACCACACCTTCAACTCCATCAGAAGGTGCTTCTGAGGCAATGATTTCTGAAGCTGTAACAGGTATTGAGGCTCAACAACCGTCATCAACGACTAATACACCCAATATTGAGCAACAAATACCTGTAACCGCACCACCACCAGTTGATACTAAAAAATCAACTCAACCTACAGAAATAAATACACAAAAGCCGGCACAGCCACCAGTAGAAGAAACTAAGCCTCAATCACCTAAAGGCGAGGCGTGGGTTATCCAATTAGGCGTGTTGACAAATAAGGCCAATGTTGATCAAATTGTCGCAAAACTACATATTTCTGGCTATCCAGTGTATACCAAGCCGACAAAAATTAAGGATAAACCAGCTACCTTAATCTATATTGGGCCAAGTGCAGATAAAGCAGAATTACAAGCAATTATTCCGCACTTAAAAGAACTTACTGAACTTGATGGTAAGTTAAAAGCTTATAACCCTTAATATTACTCTTAGCAAATTATCTCATGAGTGGTATGACAAGGTGTTAACTTATTACGGCGATTATGGTTTTTCATATCGCCGTAAATTATTTTGGATTAGCGAAAATTAGCATTACGCAAACGTTTTCGTTTTCTGTTAGAATGCTTCCTTATTAGTGTGAAGCATCGTTATTGGATAGAGAATTTATGGTCTGGATAGATTACGCCATTATTGCCATTATCGGTTTTTCAGCATTAGTTAGCCTGATCCGTGGCTTTGTTCGCGAAGCATTGTCACTCATCACCTGGGGTTGTGGTTTTTTTGTTGCGAGCCAGTTTTATCCTTATCTTGCTGTGTATTTCACGCGGTTTGAAGATGAATTAGTTCGTAACGGGATTGCTATAGTTGCATTATTTATTGCGACACTGATTGTCGGTGCCGTTGTTAATTATGTGATTAGTTCTCTAGTTCAGCGCACAGGGTTATCAGGTACAGATCGCGTATTGGGAGTCTGTTTTGGAGCGTTAAGGGGCGTGTTAATTGTGTCTGCTTTACTTTTTGCATTAGGCGCTTTTACACCAATGGCAGAAAGTGCTGATTGGCAACGCTCAGAGCTTATTCCACAATTCAACCATATCATTAGGTGGTTCTTTGACTACCTACAAAATGCGTCAAGTTTCGTGTCGGAGAAAGTATAACCTCTCCGTCTGGCTGATGAGGATCTTTTCATGTGCGGTATTGTCGGTATCGCTGGAGTTAATCCAGTAAACCAATCAATTTATGATGCGTTAACGGTGTTACAACATCGAGGTCAAGATGCAGCGGGCATTGCAACAATAGACGGAAATAACGGTTTTCGCCTTCGCAAGGCTAACGGACTCGTGAAAGACGTGTTTGAAACTCGTCATATGTTACGATTACAAGGAACCATTGGTATTGGTCATGTACGTTATCCAACAGCGGGGAGTTCAAGTGCATCAGAAGCTCAACCTTTTTATGTAAACTCACCTTTTGGTATTACGTTAGCGCATAATGGTAACTTAACGAATGCGCATTTATTACGTCGCCAATTATTTGAAACCGCTCGTAGACATATCAATACCACCTCAGATTCTGAAATCTTACTCAATATACTGGCTTATGAATTAGACCGTTTTGACCATTTTCCATTAGAGCCAGATAATATTTTTACTGCTGTGGCTGCAATGCATAAAAAATTGCGTGGTGCTTATGCTTGTGTTGCCTTAATTATTGGCCATGGTTTACTTGCTTTTCGTGATCCTTTTGGTATTCGTCCTTTAGTTTTAGGACGACGTCAACTAGAAGATGGTCGTTGTGAATATATGGTCGCCTCTGAAAGTGTTGCACTTGATACCTTAGGTTTTGAATTCCTACGTGATGTGGCACCTGGTGAAGCTATCTATATTACAGAGCAAGGACAACTCTTTACTCGACAATGTGCTGAAAACCCACAATTGATGCCTTGTTTGTTTGAATACGTCTATTTTGCTCGCCCTGATTCTTTTATCGATAAAATTTCTGTTTATAATGCGAGATTACGCATGGGGCAAAAATTAGGTGCAAAAATAGCGAAAGAATGGGAAGACTTACAAATTGATGTCGTTATTCCTATACCTGAAACATCCTGTGATATTGCATTAGAAATTGCGCATATTCTTAACAAGCCATATCGACAAGGATTTGTAAAAAATCGTTATGTTGGCCGCACCTTTATTATGCCAGGTCAACATGAACGTCGAAAATCGGTAAGGCGTAAACTGAATGCCAATCGCGCTGAATTTCGTGACAAAAATGTGCTACTTATTGATGACTCAATTGTTCGAGGCACAACATCAGAGCAAATTGTTGAGTTAGCAAGAGAAGCCGGGGCTAAAAAGGTTTATTTTGCTTCTGCTGCTCCTGAAGTGCGTTTTCCAAATGTGTATGGTATCGATATGCCAAATGCCAATGAGCTTATTGCACATGGGCGTGAAGTGGATGAAATTCGTAAACTTATCGGTGCCGATGGCTTAATTTTCCAAGATCTCACTGATTTAATTGATGCCGTAAAAGAAGAGAATCCTGATATTAATCAGTTTGAATGCTCTGTTTTTGATGGTGTATATATTACGAAAGATATCGATCAGAGCTATCTAGATTATTTAGAAAATTTGCGTCGTGATGATGAACATAAAATTCGTGATCAAAATGAAATAGAAAACTTAGAAATCTACAACGAAGGCTGATTTTTCGGTAAAATAGCCACCCTCATAAAGCGTCGATGCTAGAGCATTCTGCATCGGCGCTTGTTTTTTGAGGGAGAGGCATCATAATGATTAACAAAGATATATATTCTGAGGATTATAATGAAAAAGCTGATAGTCGGGCTAACAGGTGCAAGTGGTGCAATCTATGGCATACGTTTATTAGAAATATTAAAATCAATGCCAACAGTAGAGACGCATCTTGTCATCAGCCAAGCCGCTCGTCGTACTATAGCATTAGAAACCTCTTACTCGGTTAAAGATATTCAAGCGTTAGCGGATGTTATTTATGATGATCGCGATATTGGCGCTGCGATATCATCAGGCTCATTTCGCGTTCATGGTATGGTGATTTTACCTTGTTCGATAAAAAGCTTATCAGGCATTGTAAATAGTTATACTGATACGTTAGTCACTCGCGCTGCGGATGTTATTTTAAAAGAAGGCCGTAAATTAGTCTTAGCAGTAAGAGAAACACCGTTGCATGTAGGGCATTTAAGATTGATGACACGCGCGGCTGAGCTAGGTGCTGTTATTATGCCACCAGTACCTGCATTTTACTTTCAACCAAAAACGCTTGATGATGTTATTAATCAAACCGTTAATCGTATTCTTGATCAATTTGAGATTGATTTGCCTGAAGATTTATTTGCAAGATGGCAAGGGGATAAATTAACACGCTAAATCCCCTTTGAGCCATTATTTTTTTGTTTGAATAATATCTTGTAAGGCAACATCTAATTGTGGGTAACGAAACGCAAAGCCGGCATCAAGCAATTTTTGTGGGATAGCCTGTTGCCCACCTAAAACCAGTGTTGCACTTTCACCCATAATTAACTGCAAAATAGGTGCAGGTACAGTCATTAAAGCAGGGCGATTTAATACGTTCGCTAATACTTGTGTAAAGCGTTTATTTTGCACAGGATGAGGGGCTGTAAGATTAAATGCGCCTTGCGTATTTTCATGTTCAAGTAGAAAGATAATACCATTAACCATATCATCGATATGTATCCACGGCATATATTGCTTTCCACTTCCTAACTTACCGCCAATTCCTAATTTAAACGGTTTACTCATTTTAGGAAGTGCACCGCCTTGTGTCGAAAGTACAATGCCAGTTCGTAATAAGCAGACTCTGGTTAATGGCGTTTGAGCTTCAAGTGCAATTTGTTCCCATTTTGAGCATAATTCATGAGTAAACTCTGTATTTGGTGGCGTTTCTTCTGTAACAAGCGTCTCACCTTGATCACCATAATATCCTACCGCAGATCCTGAAATAAAGACGGTAGGTGGATTGTTACTTGCTTTAAATAAATCCACCAGTTTTTGAGTCAAATCACAACGACTGTTTATTAGCTTGCGTTTTTGCGAAGCTGTCCAGCGATTATCTGCGATAGGTTCACCGGCTAAATTGATAACAGCATCGAATTCATCAAGATTTTTCTTATCACATAAATTCGTCAAACACGTTATTTCATTACAAAAATGGGAATACACTTTTTGAGGTGAACGAGAAAGCACGGTTATCTCATGATGATTTAACGCAAGATGACACACCAACGCGCGGCCAATTAATCCCGTACCACCTGTTATCAGTATTTTCATCGCCAATCCTCCTTGTTCCCTTTTACTAATTAACAAATTTTATCATCCCTGATAAATATGCTGAGCCTTTAGCCAAACAGTTTTTTGGCAGCAGGGCGATGGCTGATAGTATTTAGCCATTTCTCAACAGCGGGATAATTTTTTAAATCGATATGGTGATGTTTATGGGAAAGTGCCCATGTATAAGTCGCCATATCTGCAATGCTATAATCGTTACCACCAAGATAAGGTGATTGTGATAAGCGTTTATCTAGCACTCGATATAAACGCTCTGTTTCTTCAGTATAGCGTTTAATTGCATAGGGCACTTTCTCGGGTGCATATTGTGTAAAGTGATGGTTTTGTCCAAGCATTGGGCCAAATCCGCCAACTTGCCAAAAAAGCCATTGTAATTGCGTTGTTTTTTCACGTAATTCATGGCTAAAGAATTGACCACACTTTTCTGCTAGATAAATAAGAATAGCACCAGATTCAAAAATAGAGATGGGAGCTCCGCCATCGGCGGGTGCATTATCCACAATAGCAGGAATTTTATTATTTGGAGAAATAGCTAAAAATTCAGGCGTAAATTGGTCACCTTTACTAATATCAATGCGGTGTAGTTGATAAGGTAATCCTGCTTCCTCTAGAAAAAGAGTGATTTTTTTACCATTTGGTGTATCTGCATAATATAAGTCAATCATAGAAATCTCCAAAACAAAGTGAATGGAAGTATCAATATATTTACAGTCTGCCTGCTAACATCATAAAAAGCAAAAAAATGCAAGATACATAAAACAAATCAATTGTGATTATTGTAGTGGTGAAAAATAGTGATTTTGGTATATTCAATTTAAAAATGACGATAGTTCAATATCGGTTAAAAAAGGTTTGTTGAGGATGGAACAAGAAAATACGGCAGTAGTTGAATGGGTTGATATTGTTGACGAGAAAAATGAAGTTGTTGCTCAGGCAACACGTCAACAAATGCGCGCTGAAAATCTGCGACATCGAGCAACTTATATTGTCGTTCATGATGGCATGGGCAAAATTTTGTCACAAAGAAGAACGGAAACGAAAGATTTTTATCCTGGTTGTTTAGATGCAACGGCGGGTGGAGTTGTGCAACAAGGTGAAAATCCGTTAGAAAGTGCGCGGCGTGAGGCAGAAGAAGAACTTGGCATCGCTGGCGTTCCTTTTGCAGAACATGGGCAATTTTATTATGACGATCACAGTTGCCGTGTTTGGGGAAGTTTATTTAGCTGTGTTTCTCATGGTCCTTTTGCGTTGCAATCTGAAGAAATTGAAGAAGTTTGTTGGTTAACACCCGCAGAAATTACAGAGCGCTGTGATGAATTTACGCCTGATTCACTAAAAGCACTCTCTTTATGGTTGACGCGTAATAACAGCACTCGTTTAGAGACAAAAGAAACCGACGATTAAGGCGTACTTTGTCCTATCTCAAAGCGATAATGATAGTTGATAACGGTGTTTTCATCTAAGGCGTTATCATCGTCATTTTTTAAAGACTGTAATAGTGCTATTAGATGTTTTCCTGCCTCTTTTCCCATTTTGTGATAATCAAAGCGGATAGAGGTCATTGATGGGAACATCTGAGCACTATTTTCAGTCCCTTCTAAGCATGCAATAGCTAAATCTTGTGGGATCTTAATTAGCCGGCGCCGGCATTCAAATATCATTCCTAATGCAATACTTTCATGACTACAGATAACGGCGTCTAGCTCTGGTTGACGTAATAAAATTTCTGTTAATGCTTCTCTTCCATATGCCAATGACGCAGGATCGGGCGTTGTTACACTTTGTTCTGCATTTAAATAGTTCTTCAATAAAGCGCGAGACCAGCCTGTGATTTGCTGGTGGTGTAAGCGTTGGCCTTGTAATGCGCCAATATAACCTATGCAGCGTTTTCCTTGTGATATTAGATATTGTGTTAGTTCGTAAGTCGCTTTTTCATAAGAGCAATTAATACTGATATCAGCTTGATCATTGGTTTGGCTTGCAACGCTAACCACTGGAATATTGGCATTATTAATATGTAAAAAGTGCGTATCACTTAATTGTGAACCAAAGGCTACTAATGCCGCAGGGTTGCTTTGTAACAACATATTAATAACATCATTTGCTTTATGAGGCTGATGCTCATAACAGCCTACAAGAATTTGATATTGATGTTTATTTGTCACTTGTTGTAGCGATTGCATAAAATCTGCGCTCGCTTTATCGGTAAAAGAAGGTAATAAAACCGCAATAATATGGCTTTGTGCAGAGGCTAATGCACCTGCTGTTGCATTAGGAATATAACCTAATGCTTCAACAGCTTGATTCACTTTTTCTCGCAATTTATCAGAGACTAATTCAGGGGTTCTCAGTGCTCTAGACACTGTCATTGAGCCAACTCCTGCATATTTAGCGACATCTTGTAAAGTGACACGGCCTGTATTTCGACGCTTACGTGTTTTTATCATTCTTAATTACTTACTTAGCTCCATTTATTAAGCGCAGATCCTACCTGAAATCTTCTCATTATGCTGAAACATTACAGTGTCAATTGTTGGCATTTTCTGCAATTAACATTTCATTAAAATGATAGCGCTATCACAATTACGCATTAACCATCTAGATAGCGCTACCATTAATGATTACTATCCTTAATAACAAAAACAAAAAAGCCAGTTTATAGAGGTTGTAAATATGCTGAAAACATTATTAACACCAGATGTTGTACAAGTTATTCCAAGTGTTAGTGATTGGCGTGAAGCGGTAAAAGTGGCATGCCAACCCCTGATTGATAAAGGCGATATAGAGCCTCGTTATGTTGATGCCATTTATCAATCACATGAAAAAATAGGACCATATTATGTATTAGGTCCTGGTATTGCGATGCCTCATGCTCGTCCTGAAGATGGTGTTAATAAACTATCTCTTGCTTTAACAATAATAGAGCAGGGTGTTGAGTTTGGTGCTGATGAAAATGATCCTGTGAAATTACTGATTGTTTTAGCAGCAACAGATAGTGATAGTCATATCAACGCTATTATGAAATTAGCAGAACTCTTTGATAACGAAGAAGATATTCAAACGCTATTTCATGCCGAAAATAAAGCGGAAATACTCGCTGTTATCAATAATTATTAATATTTATTTGAAATTACCAAGGGGAATACAATGAAAATTACAGTGGTATGTGGAAATGGTTTAGGTAGTAGCTTAATGATGGAAATGAGCATCAAAAGTATTCTAAACGATCTCGCGGTGACAGCAGATGTTGATCACGTCGATTTAGGCTCAGCAAAAGGAACACCAAGCGATATTTATGTAGGTACACGTGATATTGCAGAGCAACTTATTCAACAAGCCGTAAATGGTAAGATTGTTTCACTGGATAATATGATTGATAAAGTGGCGATGAAGGAAAAACTGTCAGTCGCATTAAAAGAATTAGGCGCGTTATAAGGAGCCTATTATGGACTTTTTTCGCTTTCTAATGAACGATGTGTTATCAGAACCCTCTATTTTAGTTGGTTTGATAGCATTAATAGGTTTAATCGCTCAGAAAAAACCAGTGACAGAATGCATCAAAGGTACCGTCAAAACGATTATGGGTTTTGTGATTTTAGGTGCGGGTGCAGGTCTTGTTATTAATTCGTTAGGTGATTTCTCTGCGATATTCCAACACGCATTTGGAATACAAGGTGTTGTGCCAAATAATGAGGCAATTGTCTCTATTGCACAAAAAAGTTTTGGTAAAGAAATGGCATTAATCATGTTCTTTGCCATGTTAATTAATATCTTAATTGCTCGTTTAACACCTTGGAAATTTATTTTTTTAACAGGTCATCACACGTTATTTATGTCGATGATGGTTGCGGTTATTTTGGCAACCGCAGGTTTAGAAGGTGCGGTGTTAGTTGCAGTCGGTTCGTTAGTGGTAGGGATTTCAATGGTTTTTTTCCCTGCAATTGCTCATCCTTATATGAAAAAAATTACAGGCTCTGACGATGTTGCGTTAGGTCACTTCTCAACAATTTCTTACGTAGTTGCGGGCTTTATTGGTAGTAAATTTGGTAATAAAGCACATTCAACAGAAGAAATGAACGTCCCTAAAAGCCTGTTATTTTTACGCGATACACCCGTTGCTATTGCCTTTACTATGGGCATTATTTTTATCATCACGTGTTTATTTGCGGGCGATACTTTTGTTCGTGAAATCAGTGGAGGTAAAAATTGGTTTATGTTCTCATTAATGCAATCCATTACCTTTGCAGCAGGGGTTTACATTATTTTGCAAGGTGTGCGTATGGTTATTGCAGAAATTGTACCTGCTTTTAAAGGTATTTCTGATAAATTAGTCCCGAATGCGAAACCTGCATTAGATTGTCCAGTTGTTTTCCCATATGCACCTAATGCGGTATTAGTTGGCTTTTTAAGTAGCTTTGCCGCCGGTGTTATCGGTATGTTTATTCTATATGCCTTAGATTGGACAGTGATTATTCCTGGTGTTGTTCCTCACTTTTTTGTTGGTGCAACTGCGGGGGTATTTGGTAATGCAACTGGTGGGCGACGTGGGGCTATTTTGGGCGCATTTGTTCAAGGTTTATTGATTACATTCTTACCTGTGTTCCTATTACCTGTACTTGGCGATATTGGTATCGCAAACACTACATTCAGTGATGCTGACTTTGGTGTTATCGGTATTTTATTAGGTATTATTGTTCGCTAATCTTGAGTTTTAATAATAAAAGAGGCTGATTAACTGTAAATCAGCCTCTTAGTTTTATCTCTTCTTATGATAAATAATAAGCGAGATTATTTATTGTCAGGCAATCCGTAAGCAATCAAACTATCGCCCATTTTAGTTCCAAAAGAACCATGACCACCGGCCATAATTACAACGTATTGTTTACCATCAATAGAGTAAGTCATTGGCGTTGCTTGCCCACCAGCAGGTAAGCGTGCTTCCCATAACATCTCACCATTAGTGACATTAAAGGCGCGTAGATAATCATCTTGAGAAGCGGCAACAAACATCACGTTACCCGCTGTTGAAATAGAACCACCTAATCCTGGTACACCAATCGTTAATGGTGGCAATTGCATTAAGTCAGGTAAGCTATCACGAATGGTACCAAAGCGATGTTTCCAAACGATTTCATTTTTCTGTAAATCGATACCCGCTACAAATCCCCAAGGTGGCTGTTTGCAAGGTAAACCTATCGGCGATAAGAAAGGATGGATATCTACACTATATGGCACGCCCTTCATTGGTTGAAGCCCTTGTTCACTACCACCACCTTCAAGTTTTTCATCATCATGAGGGTCTTTAAGATATAATTTCGAGATAAAAGGTAGGGCGATGATATTCATTACACCGACTTGACGATCTTGGTTTACCGAAATCCCACCCCACTCAAAAATACCTAAGTTACCAGGGAAAACGAGGGTACCGTTTTCTGATGGTGGTGTGTATATACCGTCATAGTTAAGTTGATTAAATTGAATACGGCATAATAACTGGTCTGCCATTGTTCCACCCCACATATCAGACTCTTTTAGTCTTTGTGTAGGAGCGAGATCTAATTTAGAGAATGGTTGAGTTGGTGAATAATGTTCACCTTGTGTTTGAGGGCCTAATGTTACTCTTGTTGGTACGGTTTTTTCAGTAATAGGAACAATAGGGGTGCCATCTCGTCTATCAAGTACGAAAACATTACCTGTTTTAGTCACGATATAAATAGCAGGAGTGACTTCACCTTTTGCATTTTTAATATCAACTAAAGAAGGCTGTGAAGGTACATCCATATCCCATAAATCATGATGCGTAGTTTGGAAATTCCAAATTAACTCCCCAGTTGATGCTTTTAAGGCAAGGACTGAGTTAGCATAGCGCTCTTTTAGAGGAGGACGATCACCACCCCAAATATCAGGTGTACCTACACCAGTTGGAATATAAACCACATCTGTTGTTGCATCATATGCTAAAGGAGCCCATGCGTTTGGTGAATTATGCACAAATTCGGTTTGTTTACCTGGCATCGCATTAGGATCTTCTGCTCCTGTGTCAAATACCCACAGTAGCTTCCCGCTATTGACATCATAACCACGAATAACCCCAGAAGGTTCCTGTGTTGATAGGTTATCAGTCACTGAACCACCGATAATAATGGTATTGCCCGTTACAATAGGTGGTGATGTTGGGTTATAACCACCAAGATAGGCATAAGGCATCGATTCTAATAAGTTAATCTGACCTTCATTACCAAAATCATGACATGCTTCACCGGTATGTGCATTAACGGCAATTAAGCGTCCATCATTAACTGGAAGAAATACTTTTTGTGGGCATTGACTAGAAGAGGCTGGTTGACGTGTTTCTAAGCTTTTCGCGAATTCAGCGCGATTATTTTCATCATAATAAGAGACACCGCGACATGTCATATGCTGAAAGCTTTTGTTAAATTGTAATTTTGAATCAAAACGCCATTTTTCTTTTCCTGTTGCAGGATCAAGGCTGATTAAATATTGATGAGGTGTACATAAAAAGAGATTGTCATCAATTTTTATTGGCGTGACTTCATTGGTTGTTTCAACGGAATCATTCGGGCCTTTCTTATCGCCAGTATGGTATGTCCATTTTTCAACAAGCGTATCCACATTATCACTATTGATTTGAGTTAGCGGTGAATAACGAATACCGGCTTGCGTTCGACCATAAGCAGGCCAATCGTTATCACTAACACCCGCAATAGATTGTGATTTCGCAGGTTGTTGTTGGCTAAATTCGCCTTTAACTGCATGGGGATCAGTAAACAAGCTACCAATAATAATAACAAGAGTGACTAATAAGAGTAATAGAAGCGTTATTTTATTGGCTCGGCAATAAAGCTCACCTTTTCTGGCAACAAAAGGCAGAAGCAATATGCCCAAAATAAAGATGATATCAAGGCGAGGAGCAAGAGCCCAAAAATCGAAACCAGATTCCCAAAGGCTCCAAGCAATTGTCGCAATAAAGAGAAGGTTAAAAAGCCCAAAGGCAATTCTCTTTCTACAGATAAATAATAATGCGACAAGTATTAATACGATCCCCGTAATTGCATAAAAGGGAGAACCTTTCAGGGTGATGAGATAGCCTCCCATAATCGTGAAATAGGCGCCTAAAGCACCTAACACGATGAATAAAAGCCATCGGTAGAGCGTAGATATTTTCATAAAAATTTATCCTAGTTAAGTAAATTTTTTATATTTGTATTAATAGGATAGTCAAAATAGAAAAAAATGAGATAAATTTTAAAAAATAATTTATCTGATAAATCATATCCAAAGTTATAATTACAACAGACACTAGTAAAAAAGCCCAATATTCTATTAATATTGAGCTTTTTATTTTTCTTATCGCAATTAAAATATTGTATTAATAAATATCTTAATTAAGCGTTTTCTTGCTGACTTGCTTGAATTGCAGTCAACGCGACAGTATAGACAATATCATCCACCAATGCGCCACGTGACAAGTCATTTACAGGCTTACGCATACCTTGCAACATAGGTCCAATAGAAACTAAGTCTGCTGAACGTTGTACGGCTTTATAGGTTGTATTACCTGTATTCAAATCAGGGAAGATAAAGACAGTGGCTTTACCTGCAACAGGTGAATTTGGTGCTTTGGATTTAGCCACATCAGCCATAACAGCAGCATCGTACTGTAAAGGACCATCAATCATTAGGTCAGGGCGTTTTTCTTGAGCTAAACGTGTTGCCTCACGTACTTTCTCAACATCACTACCAGCACCTGATGTGCCTGTAGAATAAGAAATCATTGCAACACGAGGATCAATACCAAAAGCAATCGCAGAATCAGCAGATTGAATTGCGATTTCAGCGAGTTGCTCTGCTGTTGGATCTGGGTTAATTGCACAGTCACCATAAACATAAACTTGTTCTGGTAATAGCATAAAGAACACAGAAGAAACTAAAGAGCTACCAGGTGCTGTTTTAATTAACTGAAGTGGTGGACGAATGGTGTTTGCTGTGGTGTGAACTGCACCAGAGACTAAGCCATCAACTTCACCTTTTTCTAGCATTAATGTACCTAGTACCACGTTATCTTCAAGTTGTTCACGCGCTACAACTTCGGTCATACCTTTATTTTTACGCAGTTCAACTAAACGAGGAACGTAGATTTCACGTACTTCTTTTGGATTAACTAATTCAATGCCGGTGCCTAGTTCTACACCTTGTGCTGCTGCAACACGACGAATTTCTTCAGGATCACCTAAGAGAACACATGTTGCGATACCACGATCAGCACAAATAGAAGCTGCTTTAACAGTACGTGGCTCATCACCTTCAGGTAAAACGATACGTTTTTTCGCTTTACGAGCTAATTCTGTTAATTGATAACGGAATGCTGGTGGTGATAAACGGTTAGGGCGTTCAGAGTTTGCTGTCAGTGAATCAATCCATTGTGCATTGATATGTTGAGCAACGTAGTTTTGGATTTTTTCAATACGTTCATGGTCATCAGCTGGCACTTCTAAGCTGAAACTTTGCAGATTTAATGAAGTCTGCCAAGTATTTGAGTTCACCATAAAAATAGGTAATCCAGTTTCGAATGCACGATCACACAATTGTTTGATTGATGCATCGATTTGGTAGCCACCGGTGAGTAATACTGCGCCAATTTCAACGCCATTCATCGCAGCAAGGCAGGCTGATACTAATACGTCAGGACGATCAGCTGAGGTTACTAATAGAGAGCCAGGGCGGAAGTGTTCTAACATATGTGGAATACTACGCGCACAGAAAGTCACTGATTTAATACGACGAGTTTCAATATCACCCTTATTGACAATAGACGCATTTAGGTGTTTAGCCATATCTATTGCACGAGTGGCTATCAAATCGAAATTCCACGGAATGCAACCTAATAAAGGTAGTGGGCTATTTTTTTCAACGGTTTTTAAATCGATATTAGAAATAATCGCTTTGCTTGAATCATCAAAAATTTCAGATAAATCAGGACGAGTACGACCTTGCTCATCAACAGGTGCATTCAGTTTATTAACAATAACACCAATGATATTTTGATTTTTTACGCCACCAAATTCAGCACGAGCAAATTCGATGCGCTCTTTTAACTGCTCAGCGGTATTGTTACCTAATGCTGTAACAAAAATAATTTCAGCACCTAAGGTTTTTGCAATCTCATAGTTTAAAGATTGAGCAAAAGGATGCTTGTGAGTCGGGACTAAACCTTCGATAAGAATAACTTCTGCATCAGCAGTATTATCGTGGTATTTTGCGACAATCTCTTCCATTAACACGTCTTTTTTGTTTGAGCTTAATAAAGACTCAACATAATCCATGTTTAAAGGTTCAGAAGAACGAATTGAAGAGTGAGAGCGAATAATTGCGGTAGTTTGGTCTAATGCACCTTTAACACGTGGTTGTGCTATTGGCTTAAACACACTAAGGCTAACGCCTTTTTGTTCCATAGAACGGATAACACCCAAGCTGACACTGGTTAAACCAACACGAGTATCAGTAGGAACTAGCATAATTGTACGGGACACGGAAACCTCTTTAAATATCGGTTGCTCGTTATGTAGAACAGTACTGCCAGCATATTGGCTGGCAGTACATGAAGAACTTAAGCGGTCAGGCGACTAGCATCCTGAGCGATAACTAACTCTTCGTTAGTTGGGATAACAACAGCAAGGCGGCTGTTATCAGTAGTAATAGTGCCTGATTTACCAAAACGCGCATCTAAGTTACGTTGATGATCAACTTCAAAACCTAACAGAGCCAGTTTTTTCAGTGATAGCTCACGAACCATTGCTGCGTTTTCACCAATACCACCAGTGAAGATAATCGCATCTAAGCGGCCTTCCATAAGTGCGCAGTAAGAGCCGATATATTTTGCTAAACGATGGCAGTAAACATCCATTGCGCGTTTTGCATCTTCTTTAGTATCGTAGTTATCTTCAACATAACGACAATCACTAGTGACTTCAGTTAAACCTAATAGACCTGATTCTTTAGTCAGCATTTTGTTGATGTTTTCAACGCTCATGCCTAAAGTATCATGTAAATGGAAAATGATAGCAGGATCGATATCACCACTACGTGTTCCCATTACTAAGCCTTCTAATGGGGTTAAGCCCATTGAAGTATCAACACATTTACCATTAACGACAGCAGAAACAGAACCACCATTACCTAAATGGCAAGTGATAACGTTCAGTTCATCAATAGGTTTATTTAACATTTTAGCGGCTTCACGAGAAACATAGAAATGGCTAGTTCCGTGAGCGCCGTAACGACGAATGCTGTGATCTTTATATAAGCTGTATGGCAGAGCATACAAATACGCTTCTTCAGGCATTGTTTGATGGAATGCAGTATCAAAAACAGCAACCATTTTATTAATTAAGTGAGGGAATGCCTTGCGTGCTTCTTCGATACCAATAAGGTGAGCTGGGTTATGCAATGGTGCAAAGGGGATAGCTTCTTCAATACCTTTGATAACATCGTCAGTAATAACGACAGATTTAGTGAATTTCTCGCCACCGTGAACAATACGATGACCGATACAAACGATTTGCTGTGAAAGTTCTGGTTTTTCAGCCAGAATAGTATTTACGATAAAGTTTAATGCTTCGCTATGAGCAGCACCTGCACCTAAAGCTGCTTCATGTTTTTGACCATCCATTTTCCACTTCAGGCGGGCTTCAGGAAGGTTGAAGCACTCAGCCAAGCCTGACAGGTATTCTTCACCATTTTGTGGATCGATAATTGCAAATTTAAGGGAAGAACTACCGCAGTTCAGTACTAGCACCAGCTTACTTGACATGGAATTACCTATTTATCTTGTTGTCGTAGTGTCTTTTATATTATAAAGACGGTGGTTAATAAAACGTCAATCATAAAAGCCTATCGCATTCCTATGATGACATTAATGATGCGCATCATGCTTAAAGCAAAAAACATGATGCTAATTATAGTTGCCAATCATCAATTGGACGATTTTTATTCAACTGAAGTTTTTCGTATCAAAATAAGCGAAAAAGGTTGAAAATCACGCCGGCAAACAAAATATAGCGCTTTATTGCCACAAACCTTTAGAATGGGCACACAATACAGAGTAAAGGCAACAAAGACAAAATATACTTAATTCTACTAAAAGATTTTTATTCTTTATAGGCATTTTTTAAAAGTTACAAAAGAAATTGATTGAGGTCATTATGAGCGAGCCAACAGTGACTCCCCCTAGTTTTTTTAAGAAACTGCGTTTGGGTAATAAATATTTAAAAACCTGGCCAGTTGAAAAGCAGTTGGCACCTGTCTTTCCTGAAAATCGTATGGTAAAAGCGACCCGTTTTGGTATTCGCTATATGCCACCGATTGCGATTTTCACTCTAACTTGGCAAATTGCACTTGGTGGTGATTTAGGTCCTGCGATTACTACGGCACTTTTTGCGTGTAGTCTACCATTACAAGGTCTTTGGTGGTTGGGAAAACGTGCCGCAACACCTTTACCTGCGACATTATTACGTTGGTTTTATGATATTCGTGAAAAATTTGAACAAGCCAATATCGCATTAGAGCCTGTTGAACAAACTCCGACATACTTCTCATTAGCTAAATTGCTAAAACGTGCTTTTAAGCAACTCGATCGCTCTTTTCTTGACGATGTATAGTGTTTTTTTGTGAGTTTTCGTTTTTGCTATTTCTTGTACTTGCAAATACCCCGTTGAGATCAATAAACGGGCTTTTAGCGCTACTCAATACTTTTGATTGATGTCATGCTTTCGTTAATAATTTCTTTGGAGAATTAATGATGGAAATGACACACGCACAACGCCTAATCCTATCTAATCAATACAAAATGATGACGATGATGGACCCTGATAACGCTGAACGCTATCGCCGTTATCAAACCATTATTGAACGTGGATATGGCTTGCAATTACGTGAGCTTGACCGTGATTTTGACGAAATGTCAGAAGAAACTTGCCGTTCTATTATTAACATCATGGAAATGTATCATGCGCTACAAGTTTCTCGTGGAAACTTAAAAGAGCAAGATACCATTGATGAACGTCGTGTCACCTTTATGGGCTTCGATGCGGCAACTGAGTCTCGCTATCTCAGCTATGTTCGCTTTATGGTGAATACAGAAGGACGTTATACGCATTTTGACAGCGGTAGCCACGGGTTTAACTCACAAACGCCAATGTGGGAAAAATACCAAAGAATGCAAGCGATATGGATGGCATGCCCACGCCAATATCATCTCAGTGCTGTTGAAATTCAACAAATTGTTAATGCGTAATAGGATTGTGTAAGATAACAAGATAACTATTAACGCATCACTGAAAGGTAGGCATAAAATATGACAATCACATGTAAAGGTTTTCTGTTTGATTTAGATGGTACTTTAGTTGATTCATTACCTGTCGTTGAACGTTGTTGGGCAATGTTTGGTGAAAGAGTGGGCGTTTCAGCGAAAGAGATAAACGACTATATTCATGGAAAACCCGCGATAGAGTCTATTCGTCATTTTATGCCTACTGCATCAGAGCAAGAAATAACTGACACCTTTAAATGGTTAGAAAACCTAGAATCGACACAAATAGAAGGTCTTGCGCCGTTACCTGGTGCTATTGCCCTTATTGAACGCCTTAACAATTTCGATATTCCTTGGGCAATTGTAACGTCAGGTACTGTGCCGATTGCCTCAACACGCCAATCTGTTACAGGTATCCCTGAGCCTAAACATTGGGTAACAGCTGAATCTATTACTCGAGGTAAACCTAACCCTGAGCCGTATTTATTAGGCGCTAAAAAACTAGGCTTATCACCACAAGATTGTGTGGTATTTGAAGATGCGCCAGCAGGTATCTATTCAGGATTAGATGCAGGTTGCCAAGTGGTTGCAGTGCATGCCCCTTTATCACTTCCTCGCCGTAATGAGATTGATTTAATTATTGATTCATTGAAAGATATCGATATTTTCAAAGAAAATGAGAGCGTGGTTATAAAGCATAAACGCTAATTTATTATTCTCATCTTATTAGAAGACTTATCTGCGTAAAAATGGTCTACTTTGTAATATAGTAACCGGTTGTTTAACTTGTTTTCACTTATTGCAGACAGAGGCCATTTTGAATAGCGAATTATTATGGGTACTGACTCTATTATTGATAGCTATTGTCCTTTTTACGACCAACAAGCTCCGTATGGATGTGGTCGCTCTTCTTGTCATTATCGCTTTTGTTCTTAGTGGTACTCTTTCGTTAAATGAAGCTACGGCAGGCTTTAGTGATCCTAACGTCTTACTTATTGCGGCTCTTTTTGTTATTGGTGAAGGTTTAGTAAGAACCGGCGTCGCTTATCAAATGGGAGACTGGCTTGTTAGAGTTGGGGGAAGTAGTGAAATAAAAATGCTGGTGCTATTAATGATAAGCGTTGCAGGATTAGGCGCCTTTATGAGCTCAACAGGTGTTGTAGCTATTTTTATTCCTGTTGTTTTAAGTGTTGCTGCCAGAATGAAAATTTCACCAGGCCGATTAATGATGCCATTAGGATTTGCTGGCTTAATTAGTGGGCTTATGACGTTGGTTGCAACGCCACCCAATATGGTCGTTAATAGTGAATTAGTGAGAGAAGGACTACCTAGCTTTCAATTTTTCTCTATTACACCTATCGGTATTGCTGTTTTATTTGCTGGTATTCTGTATATGCTGGTGGTGCGTCGTTGGCTAGGTGAAAACGATAATGGTAAACATAAAGACACTTATCGGCGTACATTTCGTGATCTTATTCGTGATTACAAGTTAGCAGGTCGTGCTCGTCGCTTAGCAATTCGTAAAGGTTCGCCATTAGTGGGGCATTCGCTTGATGAATTACATCTACGTTCTCGTTATGGTGCCAATGTGGTGGGGATTGAACGATGGAGGCGCTTTCGGCGCGTAATGGTCAGCGCGACAGGTGGAACAGAACTAAGAG
>NZ_LXEN01000025.1 GCF_001654855.1 Proteus myxofaciens ATCC 19692 | reverse complement strand
CTGATGGTGGCACTGATGGTGACAAATGAAGTGCCTAACTTTATTGCTGCACTTATTGCTTGTCTATTAATGGGTAAATTCCGCTGTATCGATATGGAAAGCGCTTATCGCTCTATCCATTGGCCAAGTATTATTTTAATTGTAGGAATGATGCCCTTTGCAGCAGCATTACAAAAAACAGGTGGTATAGAGCTTATTGTAAACGGTTTAATGGATGTTGCGGGTAGTGCTGGCCCTCAAGTGATGTTGGTGTGTTTATTTATACTTTGTGCATCCATTGGGTTATTTATCTCGAATACGGCAACGGCGGTATTAATGGCGCCAATTGCAATTGCAGCTGCAAATCAAATGGAAGTATCGCCATTACCTTTTGCCATGGTCATTGGCGTTGCGGCATCTGCTGCATTTATGACACCAGTATCATCACCCGTAAATACACTTATTCTTGAGCCCGGTGGTTATAAATTTGCTGATTTTATGAAAATTGGCGTGCCATTTACGATTATTGTAATGGCGATAAGTGTATTTCTGATCCCGCTCTTATTTCCATTCTAAATATCAATATTTATACTTTGCTGAAACGTCGTTTATTAATTAATAAACGACGTTTTTTATTTATTTGATGATGATTTTTTATGTGTTGTATATGCAATGTTGATGAATGTGTGTTTTTTTAAAATCTTTCTTAGAAAAAAAAGTATAGTCATATTATTGAATTGAAAATAGTTTAATAAGAGAGATATATAATGGGCGTAAATTCAGTAAATATAAACAATGGCATTGTCACTCCAAGTAATAGTGACAATGGCAATAATAGTCAAGGTGACAGACGTATAAGCACCATATCAAATAGTAGTGTAAACTTTAACACTAAGGGCAATAGTCGTATCTCAGAAGAAAGTAATAAAGTATTAAGAGGTAAAATAAAAGAGTTAATAATAGAAAAAAATATTCACGGTAAATCAACAACAAGAGTGAGTAATAAAAAAAATGTTCTTTCGAATGAAAACAATAAAAAAATAACTCAAAGTGTTAGCGATGATTTAAAACAGATAAACAAGGCTATTTCCACACATCATACTGTTTTTAAAGGATTGATTGCAAATACTTTGATTAATAATAAAGAAAGCACGGGGAATGAGATATTATCAAAATATAATAATTTTATCTCATTAGCACCTGAATTTCATAATAAATCATCAAAGGCAATGAGTGATTTTTCTATTTCATTAGGATTAAAACATGCTGATGAGGCAATCATTTTTTCTATATTAGAAAATAATAATAAAAATGATTCTGTTGATTATGTAAAGGATTATTTAAATGAGAAGTATCATGAATATATAGACGCTAGAAAAAACAAATTAAACATTTCTAATAGAGTGGGAAATATATTAAAAACAATGGAGTCAAGTAAGTTCGACAAAAAAATAGAGAGTCTTTTTGAACTTGTTAATGATTTTAAAAATAAAAATATTGTTAGAAATAAAAGTGATTTAAATACACATGATATCTTCCAGAGTATAACTCAAAATTATCTTAATAATAATGATATTCATGTTAATTTAGAACAAGCTGAAAGTATTATTGAGAAAATGATAAAAGATAAAGGTCCAGAGTTTGCTGCTACATTTAACTCAGAAAGTAGACTGGAAATAGTTAATTATGCAATCGATCAAGCTTTAAATCATATGGAAACACTAAAACTTGATGAAAATAAAAATGATATAATAAAGCTTGCTATGGAAAAAAAGAAAAGTATCAATAGAAGCAATGTGTTTATTCGTGGTATGAAAGGAATAAGAAATTTAGTTATTGGTAAAGATAATAGTAAAATTGATAGACTAAATAAATTAACAGAAGATATGGTCGTAAGTTTTGAATCTAATACATTGAAGCTTTTAGCAGGAGATACAGAGGAAATAGAAAATTTAAAGAAAATGAAAGATATAGAGAAAATGAAAAATACAGAAAATACAGAAAATACAGAAAATACAGATAAAACAGAAAATACAGAAAATACAGAAAATACAGAAAATACAGATAAAACAGAAAATACAGATAAAACAGAAAATACAGATAAAACAGAAAATATAAATGGAGCTGAAAATATAAATGGAGCTGAAAATAAAGATTGATTTATATTATTAAATCAAAAAAAATTAAAGTGCAGTTTCAATTTTTAAGGTGAGTGATTATTGTTAGCACTCACCTTTCTATAAAAATGTTTTACTTAATTACTCACTAATTTCATCAAGCGATAAACTAAAGCCGGGTACAAATACCTTCATAAAATAGTCCATTTCAGGACTATGTCTTTCAGCAAGTGTTTTCTCTAATCGATTTTTAGCTAGATTAAATTCGCTATTGCCTGCTGCTAATTCTTCAAGACATTTTAAATAGGCACACAGACTATCAGCTTGTTTCACGATAAAGGTTTCTTCGTCATTGTGTAATTGTTCATCAATAAGCGGGCGAAAATCATCTTGTAGCTCTTTAGGTAACATCTCAATTAATTTTTGCTGGGCAAATTTTTCGATTTTCTTATATTCGTGAGCAATTTGAGGATTGTGATATTTAATGGGCGTAGGCATATCACCAGTAATAACTTCACTTGCATCATGATACATAGCTTGTAATGCAATACGTTCTGCGTTGACATTACCTTCAAATATGCGGTTTTTAATCACGGCTAATGCATGTGCAACAAAAGCAACTTGTAAACTGTGCTCAGAAACATTTTCTTGGCGAATATTACGCATAAGTGGCCAGCGAGTAATGAGTTTTAAACGAGAAAGGTGGGCAAAAAAATAACTCATGAGATCTCCCTTTGCGTGATTGATGTGCCTATTGTGAGTGGATAATTCTGTGTTGTAAATAGCCATCAAAGAGAAAATAAAAACACACTATAATGAGGGATTATAGTGTGTTTCATTGTCGTTGAATTGTATTTTACTTACTGGTGATAATTCACGATAAAACGCCCAAATTTTTGGATAGCCATCTCTAAATCGTCTTCGCGAGGTAGTGTGACAATTCGGAAATGATCAGGATGAGGCCAATTGAAGGCAGTTCCTTGCACTAAGAGCACTTTTTCTTGCAGTAATAAATCGAGGATCATTTTCTGATCGTCTTTAATGCTATAACGATTCAAATCGATTTTAGGGAACATGTATAATGCACCCATTGGTTTGACACAAGAAACACCCGGTATTTGGTTGATAAGCTCCCACGCGCGATTACGTTGCTCATATAAACGCCCACCAGGCAAAATAAATTCACTGATGCTTTGGTAACCGCCTAATGCAGTTTGAATCGCATGTTGCATAGGCACGTTAGCGCACAAACGCATTGAAGAAAGCATGTTCAAACCTTCAATATAACTTTTCGCGTGTTTTTTAGGCCCATTTAATACCATCCAACCTTGACGAAAACCTGCAACACGATATGTTTTTGATAAGCCATTGAACGTCACAGTTAATAAATCAGGTGCCATTGCTGCGATAGAATGATGTTGCGCATCGTCATACAGAATTTTATCGTAGATTTCATCAGCAAAAATAATTAAGTTATGTTGACGGGCTATTTCAACAATTTCCATCAAAATTTCTTTGCTATATACCGCACCTGTTGGATTATTAGGATTAATAATAACAATACCGCGAGTATTTTTAGTTATTTTACTCCGAATATCATCTAAATCAGGAAACCAGCCTTGTTCCTCATCACAAAGATAATGAACCGCAGTACCCCCAGAAAGAGAAACCGCCGCTGTCCATAATGGATAATCGGGGGCGGGTACAAGCATTTCATCACCATTATTTAATAGTGCTTGCATTGCCAGTACGATTAATTCAGAAACACCATTACCGATATAAATATCTTCAACGGTGACATCACGCATATCACGGGCTTGATAATGTTGCATGATGGCCTTACGTGCTGAGAAAAGCCCTTTTGAGTCGCTATAGCCTTGAGAACTTGGCAGATTTCGAATTACATCGACTAAAATTTCATCTGGTGCTTCAAAACCAAAAGGTGCAGGATTACCAATGTTGAGTTTTAATACTTTGTTGCCTTCTTCTTCTAGACGTTTTGCTTCTTGCAAAACGGGACCTCGAATGTCGTAACATACATGGTCAAGCTTATTTGATTTTTTAATTTGATTCATAGCACGTTTACCTAATGGGTATGACTTATATCAACATAGCAACATTTATATCTATCATTTATATCTATATAGAAATAGAAGTTATAAATGGAAAGGCTGATCTACAAAAAAATAGATCTATCACTCTACTCTTACGTTGCAAACTTTTGAAGATGTTGGGTTATTTTTGGTATAAAAGGTCAGTTTATTCTAAGAATGTTATTTCGATAACTGTTTGTATTGTTTAAGTAGGCATTATATTTTAATTTTCAAACAAGATTTGAAGTATTATTTTGTTAAGGAGAGGGTTTGTAGTATGTTAATTATATGGGAATTAGGATAAAAAAGAGTAAAAAGAGATGTAATGCATAGATTAAGAAAATGTCTCATAAACAAACATTGAATAATTTTATTGGATTTGTATTATCTGCCTTAATATATTAAATTTTTAAATAATATGGTTAAATTTGCTTTATCCTATAACCATCAATGAGTTTACTTATTAAATAAATTCAACTTTTAAATTTATTTAATAAGTAACAATACCTAGATGCTTAGGTATTGTTAAGAAAATTTAAATCATATTTAAAAATGTTAAATTTTATAAGAAAGAACTCTATTAGTATGATCTATGTCTAAGTTGTGATGAGAGTATGCAGTTCTTCCTTGTGAATACTTAAAATCATAATAAAATTTAATTTGTTACTAACGTATGTAATCCCTTTTTAGCAAGGAGGTGTAAACCAAAAGAAACAAATGTAAAGTATTCAGTATATCTTTGCACTCATTTTCAGAGTGAGGTACTGTCTAAACCAAAGGTCTCCTTGAGGCTTTTTGAGAAAAAACACCAGGTATATGTAATTTAAAAATCAAAAATAAGTGAAGAATAAACAATGATTAATGCAAATCGTCCGATAATGAATCTCGACCTCGATCTGCTTAGAACTTTTGTTGCTGTAGCAGACTTAAATACGTTTGCAGCAGCGGCGGCAGCCGTATGTCGAACACAGTCTGCTGTAAGCCAGCAGATGCAACGTTTAGAGCAATTAGTAGGTAGAGAACTTTTTGCCAGACATGGTCGTAATAAACTGTTAACAGAACATGGCCTACAATTATTAGGTTATGCTCGTCAAATTTTGCGTGCTAACGATGATGCAACAGCTTCATTAACATATAGCGATGCAGAAGGGGAGTTACGTATTGGTGCGTCAGATGATTCTGTTGATACGTTATTACCTTTTTTACTTAATCGTATTGCATCGGTCTATCCACGCTTAGCTGTTGATGTACGTATAAAACGCTCTCAATTCATCGAGACAATGCTTGATAACCATGAAATTGATTTAGCGTTAACAACAGCTCGTATTGGCCACCATCCGCGTACAGCGTTACGTACTGCACCAGTATTATGGCATTGTGCCCCTGATTTCCAATTGCAAACGAATGAGCCAATTCCTTTAGTTATGATGGATGAAACCAATCCATTCCGCCAAATTGCAACAAACACACTAGATGATGCTGGCATTCAATGGCGTATTGCATATGAAGCCGCTTCTTTATCTGCTGTTCGTGCAGCCGTAAATGCAGAAGTTGGTATCACTGCACGCCCACTTGAAATGCAAAATGCAGATCTACGTATTATTGGTGAAAGTGAAGGTTTACCTCGCTTACCAGAAACACAATATTGGTTATATCGTAATTTTGATGAACAAAATGAAGCGGTATTAACGGTATTTAACGCAATTGAAAATAAAAAGACACCTTATACAGTCACTGCAGCTGAAGATGTCAGTTCAGTTGAAATTGAGTAACAATGTTAAATTGTTAACTTGAAAATATAAATAAAGCCTTTTTATCCTGTTCATTAATTATCAGGATAAAATAAGTCTATACGGAAGCCGATGTAGATAATACATTTGCTTTCGTTTTTTTATGATCAAGATCAATATAATTACATAACGATAATATTCATCTAAGTTAATGTATATTTTGTGATGAGGGCAAATTGGCGTAATAAAATAATTTTTTGTTAAAAAAATGTGCACTCTGAGATTCGGTTACACGCTTGTAGGATTTGTTAATAAATAAAAGGTTTGTCTAGGTTTACTTAGAATAAATGAATAAATAAAAAGAGATATTTGACCTTCAACACATTATTAAAAAGTTAATTTGTTAAAATTTGGATAAAATTTAAACTGTTTATATATTTTTTCAACTATTTTGTGAGTTTGATCAAGAAAATAAGGCACATTTCCCTATATAGAGTCAGGTTTTTCCTGCGATACTGGTGTAGTAAAATCGAATTATCGGTTAGACTAAGCGTGTTAGCAAAAAGAGTGTCGATTCACTGACACGTTTTAGCATCGAGTTATATTCTGATGTTAAAAATGAGTGTTTATTTTGTTAAATCACGTTGGGGAATTGGGTGCGTTGTCGCAACGTTTTCCAAAATATAAAAAGGTATTAATAGATTGCTATCATCTTTTTAATTAGCAAGTCTATTGTATCTCTCTTTTTTTCATAAATATAAATGTGGTGTAAACCGCCGGATAAGAGTTGGTTAATTGACACCACCTTTGATGAGTAAGCAATGAGTATGTCTACAACCACCGAAGTTATAGCCCACCATTGGGCATTTGCTGTCTTCCTCATAGGCGCATTGGGGTTATGTTCGCTCATGTTACTGGGTGCCCGCTATCTAGGCGGACGCGCGCAGGCAAGGGCAAAGCATGTTCCTTATGAATCTGGCCTTGATTCTGTTGGCAGCGCTCGTCTGCGCATGTCGGCTAAATTCTATTTAGTTGCCATGTTTTTCGTCATTTTCGATGTTGAAGCACTGTTTCTTTATGCCTGGGCTGTTTCCGTTCGTGAAGTTGGCTGGTTAGGCTTTATTGAGGCAGCCGTCTTCATCGCTATTTTATTAGCTGGCTTATTCTATTTGGTACGTATTGGTGCTCTTAACTGGACTCCAGTTCGTTCTCGCCGTGAAACCGCGGGTAAAAGCCATGTCAGATTAACCAGCGGCAAACATCCGCAGCAGTAATAAGCGAGGCATTAGAAATGGATTATACGCTCACCCGCATAGATCCTAACGGTGAGAATGACCGTTATCCCCTGCAATCACAGGAAATAGTCAGTGACCCATTAGATGCTCACGTTCATCGCAGCGTGTACATGGGAAAACTCGATCATGCATTGCATGACGTTGTGAACTGGGGAAGAAAAAACTCTTTATGGCCATATAACTTTGGTCTTTCCTGTTGTTACGTTGAAATGGTGACGTCGTTTACTGCGGTTCATGATGTTGCACGTTTTGGTTCTGAAGTATTACGTGCTTCACCTCGTCAAGCTGACTTTATGGTGGTTGCCGGAACTTGCTTTACCAAAATGGCACCTGTTATTCAGCGTCTATATGATCAAATGCTAGAGCCTAAATGGGTTATCTCCATGGGAGCTTGTGCAAACTCTGGTGGTATGTACGACATCTATTCTGTTGTTCAAGGTGTTGATAAATTCATTCCTGTTGATGTGTATATTCCTGGGTGCCCACCGCGTCCTGAAGCTTATATGCAGGCATTGATGTTATTACAAGAATCCATTGGTAAAGAACGTCGCCCATTGTCATGGGTTGTCGGCGACCAAGGTGTTTATCGTGCCAATATGCAATCAGAACGAGAAAGAAAGCACGGTGAACGTATCGCGGTGAAAAATCTGCGTACACCAGACGAAATTTAAAGGCTTTTGCCTAAGACGTAACCAGAGCAATGTGTTGCGATATAAGTAACCCTGATCAAAGTTGTGGTGAATAGAAATGACCGATCAGATAGCGCAAAAAAGCGCAGGTCCAGCGTGGGAAACGACCGATCATATTGATGATCAGGTCGTCAATGAACTGCGTCAAAAATTTGGACCTGATGCGTTTACATTCCAGCCAACTCGTACTGGCATGCCAGTAGTATGGGTTAAGCGGGAACAACTTATTGAGGTGTTACACTACCTCAAATCTTTACCAAAACCTTATGTCATGCTGTTTGATATGCATGGTTTTGATGAGCGTGTGCGTACACATCGTCAAGGCTTGCCTGCGGCTGATTTTTCGGTTTTCTATCACTTGATATCACTCGATCGTAATAAGGATATCATGCTGAAAGTCGCATTAAGTGAAAATGACCTTAATGTTCCGACTATCACATCGATTTTCCCTAACTCGAATTGGTATGAGCGTGAAGTGTGGGATATGTTTGGGATTGTCTTTAATGGACACCCAAATTTACGTCGTATTATGATGCTTCCTGATTGGGAAGGGCATCCACTGCGTAAAGATTACCCAGCTCGTGCAACAGAATTTGATCCTTATGTGCTGACAAAGCAAAAAGAGGATCTCGAGATGGAATCACTGAAATTTAAACCAGAAGAATGGGGAATGAAACGCGGTACTGAGAATGAGGACTTTATGTTCTTAAACCTTGGTCCTAACCATCCATCTTCTCATGGTGCATTCCGTATTATTCTTCAGCTAGATGGCGAAGAAATCGTTAACTGTGTTCCTGATGTGGGTTACCACCATCGCGGTGCAGAAAAAATGGGTGAGCGCCAATCATGGCACAGCTATATCCCATACACAGACCGTATAGAATATCTTGGCGGTTGTGTTAACGAAATGCCTTATGTTCTTGCTGTTGAAAAATTGGCAGGTATTGAAGTACCAGAACGCGTGAAAGTCATTCGCGTGATGTTATCTGAGCTATTTCGTATCAACAGCCATTTACTCTATATCAGTACCTTTATTCAAGACGTAGGTGCAATGACACCTGTCTTCTTTGCTTTTACCGATCGCCAAAAAGTGTACAACATCGTTGAAGCGATTACTGGATTCCGTATGCACCCAGCATGGTTCCGTATTGGTGGTGTTGCGCATGATTTACCTCGTGGTTGGGAGCGCTTATTACGTGAATTCTTAGATTGGATGCCAAAACGTCTAGATTCATATGTAAAAGCGGCACTAGAAAACAGTATCTTAAAAGGCCGTACAGTAGGTGTCGCCTCTTATAACTCGAAAGAAGCATTAGAGTGGGGTGTAACCGGTGCAGGCTTACGTGCAACAGGTGTTGAATTTGACGTACGTAAATGGCGCCCATATTCAGGTTATGAAAACTTTGAATTTGAAATTCCTGTAGCAAGTAATGGCGACTGTTACGATCGTGTAATGCTGAAAGTTGAAGAGTTACGTCAAAGTTTACGTATTCTTGAACAGTGTTATAAAAATATGCCAGAAGGTCCATTTAAAGCAGACCATCCATTGACTACGCCACCACCAAAAGAGCGTACGTTACAGCATATTGAAACCATGATTAACCACTTCTTACAGGTTTCATGGGGCCCTGTTATGCCAGCAAATGAATCATTCCAGATGGTTGAAGCCACTAAAGGTATCAACAGTTACTACTTAACCAGTGATGGCAGTACGATGAGCTACCGTACGCGTATTCGTACACCAAGCTTTGCTCACCTTCAGCAAATTCCAGCGGTTATCCGCGGTAGTTTAGTCTCTGACTTGATTGTTTATCTGGGAAGTATTGATTTTGTAATGTCGGATGTGGATCGGTAATCATGCAAAATGAACTAAACCAAAAAGATGATGCTGTGCAGATCGAAATTATTGATGTCACCGTTTCAAAGAAAGCTTCGTTTGTGTTAACTGAAGAAGAACGCGCTGAAATTGAAAAAGAAAAACATCACTATGAAGATCCTCGTGCAGCCTCTATTGAAGCACTGAAAATTGTGCAAAAGAACCGTGGTTGGGTTGAAGACGGTGCAATTTATGCGATTGCTGATGTTCTTGGGATACCTGCAAGCGATGTTGAAGGCGTCGCTACGTTCTATAGCCAGATTTTCCGTCAACCTGTTGGTCGTCATATCATTCGTTTTTGTGACAGTGTGGTATGCCATATTACAGGTTATCAAGGCATTCAGGCGGCTATTGAACAGCACCTTAATATTATCCCAGGTCAAACAACACCAGATGGTCGTTTTACACTGCTACCCACCTGTTGTTTAGGTAACTGTGATAAAGGTCCTACCATGATGGTAGATGAAGATACTCACAGTTTTGTAAAACCTGAAGAGATTGAAAAGTTACTGGAGCAGTATCCATGACAGCAATTTCAGGAGCAAAACCGATCATTCGTAGCGCAGAAACGCACCCGCTAACGTGGCGTTTACGTGATGATCGTCAGCCAGTATGGCTGGATGAATACCGTGCTAAAAACGGTTATAAAGCGGCAGAAAAAGCATTAAAAGGGATGTCTCCTGATGAGGTGACAACCACTGTAAAAGATGCAGGTCTAAAAGGCCGAGGCGGTGCTGGATTCTCAACAGGCTTAAAATGGAGCCTGATGCCAAAAGATGAAAGCATGAATATCCGTTACATTCTTTGTAATGCAGATGAAATGGAGCCGGGTACATATAAAGACCGTCTCTTAATGGAACAACTTCCTCATCTGTTAATTGAAGGAATGATTATTGGCGCTCACGCACTAAAAGCTTACCGTGGCTATATTTTCCTTCGTGGTGAATATATCGAGGCGGCTAAGCATTTACGTCATGCCATTGAAGAGGCAAAAGCGGCAGGATTCCTCGGTAAAAACATTTTTGGAACAGGTATCGATTTTGAGTTGTTTGTTCACACAGGTGCAGGTCGTTACATCTGTGGTGAAGAAACGGCACTTATCAATTCCCTAGAAGGGCGTCGTGCTAATCCTCGTTCTAAACCACCATTTCCTGCGACATCAGGAGCATGGGGTAAACCAACTTGTGTTAATAACGTTGAAACATTATGCAATGTACCAGCGATTGTTGAGCATGGTAAGGATTGGTATATCGGCTTAAGTGAAGGCAAAAGCCCAGATGCTGGTACTAAATTAATGGGATTCTCTGGTCGTGTTAAACACCCAGGATTATGGGAATTACCCTTTGGCACCACAGCACGTGAAATTCTTGAGGATTACGCAGGGGGTATGCGTGATGGACTTAAGCTTAAAGCGTGGCAACCTGGTGGTGCAGGTACTGACTTCTTAACAGAAGATCATCTCGATCTCCCTATGGATTTTGGCACGATTGGTAAAGCAGGTAGCCGTTTAGGAACTGCGTTAGCCATGGCGGTTGATAATGAAATTAATATGGTTTCATTAACCCGTAACTTAGAAGAGTTCTTTGCTCGTGAATCTTGTGGTTGGTGTACACCTTGTCGTGATGGCCTGCCATGGAGTGTCGAAATCTTACGTGCGATTGAACAAGGTAAAGGTCGCCCTGGCGATATCGAAACACTTGAACATTTATGTCGTTCACTAAGCCCAGGACACACATTCTGTGCTCATGCGCCAGGTGCTGTCGAGCCTTTACAAAGCGCTATTAAATATTTCCGTGAAGAATTTGAGGCTGGCATCATTCAAGAAGATTATACCAATGCCAACCTTATCAGAGGTATTCAGCCTAATTTACTGAAACACCGCTGGTAGTTTTTCACGATACATTCTAGGTTTAACGCCTGCAATGCAGGCCTTTGGGAAGCATGCTGACTATGGCTACGATTCATGTAGACGGCAAAGAATATGAAGTTAACGGGTCTGAGAACCTGTTAGAAGCCTGTCTTAATTTAGGCTTAGATATTCCTTATTTTTGCTGGCATCCAGCGCTGGGAAGCGTTGGCGCTTGCCGCCAGTGTGCGGTTAAGCAATATCAAAATGCTGAGGATACTCGCGGTCGTTTGGTGATGTCTTGTATGACACCAGCATCCGATGGCACGTTTATATCTATCGATGACGAAGAAGCGAAAAAATTCCGTGAAAGCGTTGTTGAATGGTATATGACAAACCATCCTCATGACTGTCCAGTTTGTGAAGAAGGCGGTAACTGCCACCTTCAAGATATGACGGTAATGACGGGTCATACTATGCGTCGCTATCGCTTTACGAAGCGTACACATAGAAACCAAGAATTAGGACCGTTTATTTCTCACGAAATGAACCGTTGTATTGCCTGTTACCGCTGTGTTCGTTACTACAAAGATTATGCTGATGGTACTGACCTTGGCGTCTTTGGTGCTCACAATAACGTTTTCTTTGGACGCGTTGAAGATGGCACATTAGAGAGCGAATTCTCTGGTAACTTAATTGAAGTATGCCCTACTGGTGTATTTACCGATAAAACACATTCATCACGTTATAACCGTAAATGGGATATGCAATTTGCACCAAGCATTTGCCAAGGTTGTAGTATGGGTTGTAATACAAGCCCTGGTGAACGTTATGGTGAATTACGTCGTATTGAAAATCGTTATAACGGTACAGTAAACCGCTATTTCCTGTGTGACCGTGGCCGTTTTGGTTATGGTTATGTCAATTTAGCGAGCAGACCGCGTCAGCCTAAAAAACGTTTAGGAAGTAACTGGTTAGAAATCAATGCAACTCAAGCAACTCAAGCTGTTGCTGATATGTTGAAGAAAAGCCAACGTATCGTCGGTATTGGTTCACCACGAGCAAGCATTGAAAGTAACTTTGCATTACGTGAAGTTGTTGGTGCAGAAAACTTCTATAGTGGTATTTCAGCATCAGAACAAAAACGCTTAACGTTAATGCTCAATATTTTACAAAAAGGGGGCGTTTATACTCCTTCTTTACGTGAAATTGAAAGTTATGATGCGGTTCTTGTGTTAGGTGAAGATTTAACACAAACCGGTGCTCGTATGGCGTTGTCTGTGCGTCAAGCTGTTAAAGGTAAAGCGCGTGAAATGGCAGCAGCTCAAAAAGTAGCTGATTGGCAAATCGCCGCGATTATGAATATCGGACAACGTGCTAAATACCCACTGTTTGTCACTCATGTTGATGAGACACGTCTTGATGATGTTGCAGCATGGAGCTATCGTGCACCTGTTGTTGATCAAGCGCGCCTTGGTTTTGCTATCGCAAATAGTATTAATGGTGAAGCTCCTGCAGTTGATGACATGAATGATGCGCTGAATAAACAGATTGATATGGTTGTTCAAGCGCTGTCTCAAGCGAAAAAACCATTGATTATCAGTGGTAGTCACGCAGGTAGTGAAGATGTCATTAAAGCGGCTGCTAATATTGCCTTTGCATTAAAAGCGAAAGGTAATGATGTTGGACTTTCTTTTGTTGCTGATGATGCCAATAGCATGGGTCTTGCCATGATGAATGCTCAACCACTTGATGATGCATTAAAAATTATGCGAAGTGGTCAAGCAGATTCTGTTGTTGTCATGGAAAACGATCTTTATCGTCACTTTGATGCAGATGCGATTGATGATGCATTGGCGAAAGTGGATAACTTAATTGTTATCGACCATCAGCAAACTGACATCATGGAAAAAGCGCACTTGGTTCTCCCTGCCTCTTCTTTCGCAGAAAGTGACGGTACTATGGTAAGCCAAGAAGGTAGAGCACAACGCTACTTCCAAGTTTTTGAGCCTTCATTCTACGATAAATCTATTGTGATGCATGAAAGCTGGCGCTGGTTAAGCGCTGTTGATTCACAGTGGCATGAAAGAAGCCTTGATTGGACTCAGTTAGATCATGTGATTGAGCTGTGTGCTTCTCGTCTCCCTCAATTCACGGGTATTGTAGATGCTGCTCCAAACGCATCATTCCGTATTCGTGGACAAAAACTTGCTCGTGAACCACATCGTTACAGCGGTCGTACATCTATGTTGGCGAATATTTCTGTACATGAACAGCGTCAACCAAAAGATATCGATACGCCATTTGCTTTCTCAATGGAAGGGAATAACAGCCCTACTGCTCCTCGTCAGCAGATTCCATTTGCATGGGCGCCAGGTTGGAACTCACCTCAAGCATGGAATAAATTCCAAGCAGAGGTGGGGGGCAGTTTACGCTTTGGTGATCCTGGTGTGCGTTTAATTGAATGTGGTGAAAACACACTAGGTTACTTCACTGAAATTCCAGCGGCCTTTAATGCTGAGAAAAATCAATGGACAGTTGCACCTTGCTACCGTTTATTTGGCAGTGAAGAGCTATCACAACGCTCTGACGTTATCCAATCTCGTATGGACGCTGCTTATTTAACACTGAGTGAAACGGATGCAGAAGCATTAGCGTTGACTCAAGGGCAACAAGCGATGTTTATTTACCAAAACCGTGAATTCACTTTACCTGTGAAAATCAGTGCTCATCTGACGCAAGGGCAAATTGGTTTACCATTAGGTTTAGCGGGAATTTCTCCATCGCTGGTGGGTGTATCGGTTCGTCATCTGCGAGGTATTGCATAATGAGCTGGTTATCTCCTGAAGTTATTGAGATTTTACTCACTGTCTTAAAAGCGGTGGTTATCCTTCTTGTCGTTGTCACCTGTGGTGCTTTCATGAGTATGGGTGAACGTCGTCTATTAGGGTTATTCCAAAACCGTTATGGGCCTAATCGTGTTGGTTATGCAGGTTCAGCACAGTTAATTGCGGATATGATCAAAATGTTCTTTAAAGAGGACTGGATCCCGAAATTTGCTGATCGCTTTATCTTTACCATTGCCCCTGTTATCGCATTTTCAGCATTACTGCTTTCGTTTGCGATTGTACCAGTAAGCTCAACATGGGTGGTTGCTGACTTAAACATTGGTATTTTGTTTTTCTTGATGGTTGCAGGTCTTGCGGTGTATGCCGTGTTATTTGCAGGTTGGTCAAGTAATAATAAATACTCTTTGTTAGGGGCAATGCGTGCCTCAGCACAAACAGTTAGCTATGAGGTTTTCTTAGGGCTATCCCTTCTAGGTGTTGTCGCGCAGGCTGGCTCATTTAACCTAACTGATATCGTGAATTCACAAGAACATATGTGGAATGTTATTCCTCAGTTCTTTGGTTTTATTACGTTCGCTATTGCTGGGGTTGCGGTATGTCACCGTCATCCTTTTGACCAACCAGAGGCAGAGCAAGAGCTCGCTGATGGTTATCACATTGAATATTCTGGTATGAAATTCGGCTTATTCTTTGTGGGTGAATATATCGGTATTGTTGCGGTTTCAGGTTTAATCGTGACGTTATTCTTTGGTGGCTGGCAAGGTCCTTTCTTACCTTCATTTATTTGGTTTGCACTGAAAACAGCCTTCTTCATGATGATGTTTATTCTAATTCGTGCGTCGTTACCGCGTCCGCGTTATGACCAAGTTATGTCATTTGGTTGGAAAATTTGCTTACCGTTAACTTTAATCAATCTGCTGGTGACTGCCGCAGTGATACTTTACAACGCTCAATAAGGGGTGATTGAACCATGACTTTAAAAGAGTTATTGACTGGTTTCGGCACCCAGGTACGAAGCATTTGGATGATAGGCTTACATGCCTTTGCCAAACGCGAAACACAGATGTACCCGGAAGAACCTGTCAATGTTGCACCACGTTACCGTGGACGTATTGTGTTGACGCGTGATCCTGATGGTGATGAGCGCTGTGTTGCTTGTAACTTGTGTGCAGCAGTCTGTCCAGTAGGTTGTATTTCATTACAGAAAGCCGAACGTGAAGATGGTCGTTGGTACCCTGAATTTTTCCGTATCAACTTTTCTCGCTGTATCTTTTGTGGATTATGTGAAGAAGCGTGTCCAACAACGGCTCTGCAATTGACACCTGATTTTGAGTTAGGTGAATTCAAGCGTCAGGATCTGGTTTATGAAAAAGACGATTTGTTGATTTCAGGGCCAGGTAAATATCCTGAATATAACTTTTACCGTAAAACAGGTATGGCGATTAATGGCAAAGATAAAGGTGATGCTGATGATGAAGCTAAACCTATTGATGTCAAAAGCCTGTTACCGTAAGGAGCGATATTCATGGAATTTGCATTTTATATTGCAGGACTGATTTCAATCCTTGCAACACTGAGAGTGATAACACATACCAATCCAGTACATGCTTTGTTGTATTTGATTATTTCGTTAATTGGACTTTCAGTGGTGTTCTTCTCATTAGGTGCTTATTTTGCGGGTGCCTTAGAAATTATCGTTTACGCAGGTGCCATTATGGTGCTGTTCGTATTCGTGGTGATGATGCTCAACTTAGGTAAATCCGTAGTTGAACAAGAGAAAAAATGGCTAAAACCAAAATTTTGGATTGGACCTGCTATTTTATCTCTCATCTTGTTAGTGGTACTGATTTATGCAATCAGTAGCGTGACTCAAGGTGATATCACAGGAGATTTAATAGGAGCAAAAGAAGTCGGTATTAGCTTGTTTGGGCCTTATATTCTGGCTGTTGAGTTAGCCTCAATGCTCTTATTGTCAGGATTAATTGTTGCTTATCACATTGGTCGTGATCAGAGCCATGACGATCTCTTCGAAAACGAAAATGCAGGGGAGCAAAAATGATACCTCTTCAACATGGTTTGATCTTGGCTGCGGTACTATTTGTGTTAGGTTTTACCTGCTTAGTACTTCGCCGCAACCTGTTGTTTATGTTGATCGGACTAGAAATTATGATTAATGCAGCTGCGCTGGCATTTGTTGTCGGTGGTAGCTATTGGGGTCAAACTGATGGTCAGATAATGTATATTTTGGCTATCAGCTTGGCAGCGGCAGAGGCAAGTATTGGCTTGGCATTGTTGTTACAACTTCATCGTCATCGCCAAAACCTCAATATTGATACAGTAAGTGAGATGCGCGGATGAATATACTCTATTTAACCATTCTGCTACCACTTCTGGGATTTCTACTGCTCGCTTTCTCACGTGGTCGTTGGTCTGAAAATGTATCAGCATGGATTGGTACAGGATCGGTTGGATTATCTGCTTTAGTGACACTTTGGGTTGGGATGGACTTCTTTGCTCAAGGGCAGGTCACACAGACTGAAACATTATGGAACTGGATGTCAGCAGGGAATTTTAGTATTCCTTTTACACTGGTTCTTGATGGTTTATCACTGACAATGCTAGGTGTTATCACCGGTGTGGGTTTTCTTATTCATATGTATGCATCTTGGTATATGCGAGGAGAAGAGGGTTACTCTCGCTTCTTTGCTTACACCAACTTGTTTATCGCAAGTATGGTCGTTTTAGTACTCGCAGATAACATGATGCTGATGTACATGGGATGGGAAGGTGTGGGTTTATGTAGTTACCTTTTAATTGGTTTCTATTACAACAACCCAGCTAATGGCGCAGCAGCGATGAAAGCATTTATCGTTACGCGTATTGGTGACGTGTTCTTAGCGATTGGTATGTTTATACTGTTTGATCAGCTAGGCACATTGAGCTTCCGTGAAATGGCAGTGATCGCACCTGAAAAAATAGCAGCAGGCTCTAGCATTATCAACTGGGCAATGTTAATGGTATTAGGTGGTGCAGTAGGTAAATCAGCACAACTTCCATTACAAACTTGGTTAGCGGATGCGATGGCAGGTCCAACACCTGTATCTGCATTAATTCACGCTGCAACGATGGTAACCGCGGGTGTTTATCTTGTTGCTCGTAGCCATGCATTGTTCTTAATGGCGCCAGATATCTTAGAATTAGTCGGTATTGTGGGTGCTGTCACGTTAGTATTAGCCGGCTTTGCTGCGTTAGTACAAACGGATATCAAGCGCGTTCTTGCTTATTCAACCATGAGTCAAATTGGTTATATGTTCTTGGCTTTAGGTGCACAAGCATGGGATGGCGCAATTTTTCACTTAATGACTCACGCATTCTTTAAAGCATTACTGTTCTTATCAGCAGGTTCTGTCATCATAGCCTGCCATCATGAGCAGAATATCTTTAAGATGGGTGGATTACGTAAAAAAATCCCATTTGTTTATGCCTGTTTCCTCATTGGGGGTGGCGCATTATCGGCATTACCTCTTTTAACAGCAGGCTTCTTCAGTAAAGATGAAATCTTATGGGGTGCATATGCAAACGGTCATGTTAACTTAATGTTAGCAGGTTTAATTGGCGCATTATTTACGTCACTTTATACTTTCCGTTTAATATTTATCGTATTCCATGGTGAAACAAAAACCGAAGCACACCAAGTTAAAGGTTTTACTCATACCTTCCCTCTCGCAGTGTTGGCTATTTTGTCTACCTTTATTGGTGCGTTGATAACCCAGCCTTTAGGCGCAGTATTCCCAGAAAGTACGGTCTCACATGATGGTAAATATGTATTAGAGATCCTCTCTGGCGTGATTGCGATTGTGGGCGTTGCCATTGCAGCATGGTTATATCTGAAACAGCGTCAGCTTGTTTCTCAGGTTGCACATACCAAAACAGGGCGTTTCTTCTCAACATGGTGGTTCCATGCTTGGGGATTTGATGCGCTGTATGACGTGCTGTTTGTCAAACCTTTTAAAGGTATGGCATGGCTTATCCAAAATGATCCTGTTAACCAATTCTTTAATCTGTTTGGTTGCCTATTCAAAGGTGCCAATAAAGGCTTGAGTTTCAGTGAAAATGGATTAGCGCGTTGGTATGCGGCTTCTCTCGGTTTAGGTGCAGTGCTTATCATTGCTCTGCTGCTTCTGGTTTAATTAAGGGACACATTGCGCCATGTTATTACCCTGGCTAATACTTATTCCCTTCATCGGTGGCCTGCTAAGTTGGCAGGCTGAACGAATCGGCTCGCAAGTCCCTCGCTGGGTTGCGTTGCTGACGATGGGATTAACACTTGTTATTTCTGTGCAACTTTGGTTGCAAGGCGACTATCAACTCATTAGTGCTGATGGTGCTCCACGCTGGACTGAGTTCTTCTTTATGCCGTGGATACCTGCTTTAGGCATTAATATCCAATTTGCATTGGATGGAATGTCACTGTTAATGGTTGTATTAACTGCTATTCTAGGTATTTTAGCGGTGCTCTCTTCATGGAGTGAAAATCAACCATCACAAGGTGCCTTCCATTTCAATCTGCTGTGGATCTTAGCGGGTGTGATGGGCGTCTTTTTGGCAACTGACTTGTTCTTATTCTTCTTCTTCTGGGAAATGATGTTGATCCCAATGTATTTCCTTATCTCTTTATGGGGACACAAAGGAAGTAGCGATAAGAAACACGTCAGTGCAGCGACCAAGTTCTTTATTTACACTCAGGCGAGTGGATTATTAATGTTGCTAGCTATTATTGGCTTAGCAATTGCCTTTCGCCAAGAAACAGGTATTTGGACGTTTGATTATGACACCTTGTTACAGGCTCATACCGTATTAGGATCAGAACTACAGTTTATCTTAATGCTGGGATTTTTTGCTGCTTTTGCAGTAAAAATGCCAATTGTTCCTGTTCATGGTTGGCTAGCAGATGCACATGCTGAAGCACCAACAGCAGGTTCCGTTGACTTATCAGGTATTTTGCTTAAAACAGCGGCTTATGGTTTGTTACGTTTTAACTTGCCACTATTCCCTGAAGCATCGGCATTGCTAGCCCCTGTTGCTATGTGGTTAGGTTTAATCACTATTTTCTATGCAGCACTATTAGCATTCCGTCAAACGGATATTAAACGTCTCGCTGCTTATAGTAGTATTTCTCACATGGGCTTTATCGTCATTGCGATTTATGCCGGTTCAGTATTGGCTTACCAAGGGGCTATCATTCAAATGATCACCAATGGTTTGTCAGCAGCTGGATTATTTATTATGTGTGGTATGCTTTATGAGCGTTTAGGTACACGTGATATAAATCAAATGGGTGGCTTGTGGAAAAGCATCCGTTTCTTACCTGCGTTTTCTCTGTTCTTCGCGGTTGCTTCACTAGGTATGCCGGGTACAGGTAACTTTGTGGGTGAGTTCATGATCTTATTTGGTACTTTCGCTCACTTTAAACTGATCACCATTATTTCGGTCTTTGGTTTAGTCTGTGCTTCTGTTTACGCGCTGTGGATGATGCAACAGGCTTACTATGGTTCACCGAAAACAGCAGAAAGAACCTATAAAGGGTTAAATCTGAGAGAATTCTTCATTCTGATTACATTGGTTGTCTTACTGGTTATTTTGGGCTTCTTCCCACAACCTGTTTTAGATACCTCTGCCTCAGCAATGGAAAATCTACAGACTTGGTATTCCGCTTCTCTTTCAACAGTAAGGCCGTAATTCGCCATGACAATAAATCCAGAACAACTGATCGCACTGCTACCGCTATTGATCGTCGGATTGACGGTGGTGGTTGTAATGCTATCCATTGCGTGGCGACGCGATCATTTTACTATTGCCACGTTAACAGCGATTGGTTTTATCATCGCGTTGGGATCACTCTATTACGTTAATGAAGTTGGCGTAATGGATGTCACAACACTTTACCATGTCGATGGATATTCAAGTTTCTTTACTGCGTTAACAATAATTGCAGGCTTAGGAACTATCACCTTTGCTTATCCTTGGTTAGAAGGCTATCAAGATAACAAAGAAGAGTTTTACATGTTGGTATCGATTGCGGTAATGGGGGGTATTTTACTTTCTAGCGCTAATCATTTTGCCTCTATGTTTATTGGAATTGAATTACTGACATTACCTTTATTTGGTCTTATTGGTTATGCATTCCAACAACGTCCTTCACTGGAAGCTGGCATAAAATATATGCTTCTTTCAGCGGCGGCTTCTTCGTTCTTGTTATTTGGTATGGCGTTACTTTATGCAGCAGAAGGTTCTCTTTCTTTTGCAGCAATAGGGCAAAGCTTAAGTGATAGTCATATCCAAAAACCACTCGTACTTGCAGGACTTGGTATGATGCTGGTGGGGATCGGCTTTAAACTATCGCTATTTCCATTTCAATTATGGACACCTGATGTATACCAAGGTGCACCAGCACCAACAGGCGCTTTCTTAGCAACAGCAAGTAAAATTGGTATTTTTGCTGTTGTGATGCGTTTATTCTTTGAAGCACCTGTTGCAGATAGTGAAACATTACGTTTGATCTTAGGTTTCATGGCTATTGCCTCAATTCTCTTTGGTAATATCATGGCTATCATGCAAAAGAACGTAAAACGCTTACTGGGTTACTCTTCTGTATCACATTTAGGGTATCTGCTCGTTGCGCTAATTGTTTTACAATCTAATCCAACTCTTGCACAAAGTACTGCTGAGATTTATTTAGCAGGTTATTTATTCGCAAGTTTAGGTGCGTTTGGTGCTATCGCTGTTGCATCAAGTCCTTATAACAAAGGTGAGCTTGAATCGATAGAAGATTATCGTGGGTTATTCTGGCGTCGTCCTGTTAGTGCATTAGTGATGTCTTTAATGATGCTATCACTTGCTGGCGTACCAATAACCTTAGGTTTTATCGGTAAGTTATATGTTGTTATCGCCGGTATTGATGCTCAATTATGGTGGCTAACAGGTACTGTTGTATTAGGTAGTGCTATTGGTTTATTCTACTATCTACGTGCTGCTGCAGTTGTATTCTTGCGTAAAGCAGATAATGACAACACACCCGCTATATCAACAACATCTCAAAATATGGCTTCTTTTGTTGCACTAATTTGTGCAATCATCGTCATTGCATTAGGTGTATGGCCACAGCCATTACTTGAATTGACTAATTTTGCCTTTATCGCGTATTAATTAGCTATTAAGTAATAGAATAAAAAGCCTGATTAATAAATTTAATCAGGCTTTTTTAATGAAGAAATAAATATTTACTCATGATGATGTAAGAATCTGTCTAAAAATTGTATATGCGGATAGAGTATTTTTTCTGCGTTCATTATATTATCTTTTAATGCTATAAGGCATTGTGATAAATATAACCAATATTGGTCGAGTACGTTAATTTGATCTGTTAATATCTCAATATAAAATTTTATATTAATAATAGAATGATATTCGGAGAGTAAAAGAGAATGCTTTCTTTTTTTGCTTTCTGCTTTTGACCGTTCATTTATATTATAAAGATATTCTTTGACTAATTTATGGCGAGTCTCTACAAGTTTTTTATAAGAAAAACTTGACTCTAAATGAGAGAAAAAATTACTTAATAAATCAATCAAAAGTGTCAATACATTTTTTTGAGATTTTTCTATTTTTAGATCTGAAATAGTTTTTTTAGTTGGTAGCGCTGAGCTAAAAATACTAAGTAAACTTTCATTATGAATAATTTCTTCACTTTTAGTAATAATGTCGATTTGCCCATTTATTTTTTTTATTATATCTCTGTAGAATATTATTTCTTTATTTATTTCAGAAAGTGATTTTTCTTCTTTACTTATTATTTTATTAATTTGATTGACTAAAGCATCAATTTTAAATGATAAAAGATGATCTTTTATCATATCACTATGATTTTTAATCAACTCTATTGATTCATTAATTTCTTCTTTGTAGATAATCTCAATTAACATTTTTTCATTATTTAATTGATTAACAGATTGATCTGAAGGGGCTTTTTCATAAACTTCATAATCAATTTCTTTAATTGCTTTTAATGTTCCCTCGAGTAGCTTTTGTCTTAAGTTAGTTTTCATGAATATTGCAAAATTCATTATATCATTAAATAATCTATTATTTTTTAATGATATTGAAATTAATGCTTCACTGATTTCAAAATCATTTAAATTTTTAGATGTTATTCTTCTAATGTTTCTGGTTGTGTTGAGGAAATCTTTATATTCAAAGTTATTTAAATAAGAGATTATATTATCCATAACTATTCCTCTATTATTTTTCAGTATAAAAACTAGAAAGTGCTTCATCAAAAATGGTTATCATCTCTTTCGAATATCCGACAACCATATACCAAGGTGATATCATTTTTTCAAAGTAAATACTAAATCTTATTAACTCCATTGCATTATCAATTTTTTTTAAATTCGTTAATGAGGCTTTAATTTCAGTTAATGTTGCCTGCCACATATACTCGAGATGTTCTAATGCCATATTTGCATCTTTGATAAATTGTTCTATTTCATTAAGTTCTATTTCAAATTTTTCTAAATTATTAACAAGTAAGGAAAATGAATTTATTTTTTCATTAATATCTGTAATTTTTCCAATAGTTTCATTTTTCTTTTTACGTATATCTTCTGCTTTTGAACCAAAAATACCACCTGTAATAATGACACCAATAATACCAAAGGCAAGACCCGTAAAAGCGAGTTTTACAAAATGTTGGTATTCTTTTTTTAGCAAATCTAATTCATCTTCTAAAAATTTTTTTTCTTCATGAAGAAGGGAGTTATCTTGATTAAAGAAATCATTAGCTAATTTTTTCTTTGCAATAATATCATAATAAAATGAATTACATAAAACACCATTACTATCTTCACCGCCGATAATTTTTATTCTAAAATCTGATATCATATTTTTTAATTTTAACGTTTTTTTATGTTCTCTATTAATATCTTGATGCATACTTTCTAATATGGTAATTAAATGATCTGATATTTTTTTATCCTGGCCTGTATACTTTATATGGTTTAATTCTTCGTTGGATAAATTACCAACTCTGTTATTTATTTTTTCTAATAATGGCATTTGGCTGATAAATAAAATGATTTGTTCGCCTGTTCCCGTTATTTCTCTCCCTATTATTTCTAAATCGATCGCTTGTTGTTTTATTGAATATTCTATTTTATTCCATTGAAATGCATGTTCACGCATTTTTAAAAAAAGTTCTTGTATACTACTTGCAGATATTTTGGCTATACCCATATCTTCATAGCCAAGGAAATCAATAACAGAATCTAATTCATAAGGAAGTATTAATGCTTTATCAACATAAGCTTTAATTTTATTAAGATCGTAAGCGGTAAAAATACCAGGACTACGTCCCCCATTTATATCTTTCCCAAGAATTAAACTCAGTGCGACTTCAGGAAGTTGAATATTTTCAATTACCTTATCAATATCTTCAAAGATAGTTGTATTCATATAACCTCTCTTATATTTAATATAACGTAAGTTGTGATTAACGTACTCGCTATTTGAGAGAATTGATTAACTCTTCTACTTTGTAACATGAAATCTACAAAAGTTTGATAAATGACAAATGTTATAATTAATCAGTACTTTGATAATTTTTGCAGAGACGTATAATCTTCTTTTTGATTTATGATGGGTAATTGAAATGGAAAATGTTAGTTCGGTGTTTTTAACTCTTTGTGAAGAAGTTAAAAAAATAAATTTGACAGCATCAGATGAACTTTTACATCTCACTATCGCTTTGCCATCAGAAATCTCGTTTTCATTACTTGCTTGGCTTGCAGCTCAAACGCATTATCCACAGTTTTATTGGCAGCATCGTGATGAAACAGAAGAAGTCGCCGTTTGTGGGCAATTATGCTGCTTTAACCATATTCGTGATGCTCAACAATTTTTGATTTCTAAGAAAAAGAAATTCAATGATATTGAAAATGTACGTTTTTGGGGACTTAATGCGTGGGATACCATTATTCCTGGACACATTGATAAGCGATATGGAGATGATGCTTATCTTTTTTTACCTAGAATAGAAATAAGACGTCATCAACAACATTGTACTGTGCATCTTAATTTACTGGGTAATGATGATAAGGAAAGTGTGCTAGATTTTCTGAACACACTGAATAATGAATTTAATATAGAGCCTCTTTCTAGCTCTGTTATTTCAGTCGAACACTCATTGTCTCAAGAGCAGTGGAAAAATTATCTCAATATTGCATTAGATGAAATTAATCAAGGCTTATTTGAAAAAGTCGTACCAGCAAGAGCTACTTGTTTAACACTAGAAAGTCCTTTAAAAGCAATTCAATTTATGAATGCGAGTCGTGATGTTAATCATAAGTGCTATCACTATATGTTAGCTTTTTCACCCACGGATGCATTTATGGGATCATCACCTGAAAGACTTTATCTTCGTGATAATTTTATGCTTTATACAGAAGCTTTAGCAGGAACAGTAGCAAGCTCTGATAATGACGAGCAAGCAACAAAATTAGCCAATTGGTTGATGAATGATACAAAAAATCAGCATGAGAATTTAGTTGTTGTTGATGATATTTGTCAGCGCCTACAAGGGGGTATCGAAGGGATTGATGTTTCACCTGCTGATGTTATTCGATTACGCAAAGTGCAACATTTACGCCGTTATATTCACGGTAAGCTTATTGATAATAATGATGTTGATTGTTTAAGTCGTTTACAACCTACTGCCGCAGTATGTGGTTTACCTCGCACTATAGCGCGTGAATTTATTCGTCAACATGAGCCTTTTGAACGACGTTGGTATGCAGGTTCCGCAGGATTTTTGGGGCTGCCAAGAACAGAATTTGCAGTGAGTTTACGTTGTGGTGAATTGCATGATAATACACTGACACTTTATGCTGGCGCAGGTGTTGTGGCTGGTTCTGATCCAGAACAAGAGTGGGTTGAAATCGAAAATAAAGCGGCTGGTTTGCGTACATTACTTCAAGAAAAACAGTCCGTTATTGAAAAAGAATTTGTTATAGAGTAACTAATTTACTAATAGTGATAAGTCGTACTCATGGCATGTTAATAATAACCCGTCAATTAGTGCTACTTTTTAATAATCATCGCGAGTTGTCATCCTATTGGTGTTATTCTTTGATGTAATAATATAGTGCCCATATATCATGATAAAAATACAGCTAATCTATATTGAATGGGTAATGGGTCTCAATAGTGCACGTTAATTCGTGCTTTTTTAACGATTTTTTTAACGAAAATAACTGTTCATTGAACTAGGCTAAGAAAATATATCTAGGAATAGATATTATGAATGTCATTACAGGTTTTCGTTGTTTGGAATGTTGAATGTCTAATAGTTTGTTTAATCGTCAGTGGGCTAAAGTTATACTTGAAACGTTGACTCGTCATGGCCTACACCATGTCTGTATTGCGCCAGGTTCACGCTCGACGCCTTTAACATTGGCAGCCGCTGCTAATGATAAACTCATTTGTCATACTCATTTTGATGAACGTGGTTTAGGGCATTTAGCACTAGGGTTAGCGAAAGCGTCTAAAGAGCCTGTAGCTGTTATAGTGACGTCAGGTACTGCGGTTGCTAACTTATATCCTGCACTTATCGAAGCAGGGTTAACTGGTGAGCGAATTATCTTTTTAACCGCAGATAGACCCCCTGAATTGATAGATTGCGGTGCAAATCAAGCTATTCGTCAACAAGGCATTTTCGCAACGCATCCATCAAAAACACTTGCTCTACCACGACCTACTGCTGATATTCAAGCAAGCTGGTTAGTCTCTACGCTGGATAATGCCATGAATACACTTAATCATGGCACACTACATGTGAATTGTCCCTTTGCTGAACCGCTTTATGGTAAAGATGATTTACAACCTTGTCCTTGGAGTGATGCACTTGGTCAATGGTGGCAAAGTGATACACCTTGGTTACAAGAAACCTCGTTACCTTCTATTACCATGCACCCTCAATGGCCTTTATTACGACAAAAAAAAGGTGTGGTGATAGCAGGGCGTATAAGTGCTAATGAAGGTATTGAAGTTGCAAATTGGGCATCCCAATTAGGTTGGCCTTTATTAGGGGATATTTTATCTCAGACAGGGCAACCATTACCTTGTACCGATTTATGGTTAAATAATCCACATGCTAAAACAATATTGAATGAAGCTGAAATTATTATTCAATTTGGCTCAAGCTTAACTGGAAAACGTTTACTCCAGTGGCAAGTTAGCTGTGATCCCACATTTTATTGGATAATTGATGCAATACCGGGTCGTTTAGATCCTGGTCATCATCGAGGTGAAAAGTTCACCTTATCACCCATACATTGGTTAACTGCACACCCTGCTGTTGATAATGTACCTTGGGCACAAAATTTAACGTCTATTGCAAAACAAACTTATCAATATGTAAGCAAATTAACGCAATCTTTTGGCGAAGCACAAGTTGCTCATCAATTAGATACATTACTTCCTAAACATGGCCAGTTATTTGTTGGCAATAGTCTTATTGTACGTTTAATTGATGCGCTTGGTGTTTTACCACCAGGTTATCCTGTTATGAGTAATCGAGGCGCCAGTGGTATTGATGGGTTACTTTCGACTTCTGCGGGTATACATCGCGCTACACAAAAACCAACATTAACGATATTGGGTGATTTATCTGCGCTTTATGATTTAAATAGTTTAGCATTACATCAGCAAGTTTACGCACCCAATGTGATTATTATTGTGAATAATAATGGTGGGCAAATTTTCTCTATGCTACCAACGCCTGTCGCAGAACGAGAAAGATTTTACTGTATGCCTCATGATTTGCATTTTAAACATGCTGCAACTATGTTTGGTTTGAACTATGAGTCTCCTACAGACTGGCTCACCTTATTATCAGTTATTGAAAGGTGCTGGCAAGGTGATGCTAAAACAACACTCATCGAATTAATTGTTGATGAAACACAAGGTGCAAATACTTTAAATCAGCTTGTAAAACAGGTAACTGCTCATGACTTTAGCATGTCAGCGCTATAACACACATAATGATGGGCCGTGGCTAGTTTGGTTACATGGATTATTAGGTGAAGGGCATGAATGGGAACCTGTCATTACAGCTTGTCATGAATATCCTTCTTTAGTGATTGATTTACCCCGTCATGGAAATTCTGCATCGATAAGTGTTAATAATTTCATTGAAATCAGCGCGTTATTAACAAAAACGCTTAAAGCGCAAAATATCACTCAATATTGGCTTATTGGATATTCACTCGGTGGCAGAATTGCGATGTATCACGCATGTTTTGGTGATACAACAGGATTACTAGGATTAATTGTTGAAGGCGGTAATCCGGGTTTATATGATGGCAAAGAACGGCAAGATCGTATTTATCATGATAAACGCTGGGCACAACGTTTTCGTGAAGAGCCAATAGAAAAAGTATTAACGCAGTGGTATCAACAATCTGTTTTTTCAGATCTTACCGATGAAAAACGGCAATTATTGGTTGAAAAACGTCGCCATAATGCAGGTTTTTGCATCGCTGAAAGTTTAGAAACACTCTCTTTAGGCCACCAGCCTTGGTTAGTGACAGAATTACAGCAATTAACATTGCCATTTATATGGCTATGTGGCGAAAACGATGAGAAATTTCAAATGATAGCGCAGCAATATTCGCTACCTGTTACAACTATCCCACATGCTGGTCATAATGCCCATCAAGCCCAGCCTGATGCTTATGCTGTGGTGATAAACCATATTTTATCCCTCTTTGGTTAAAGGAACCTAATTATGCTTTACCCGAGCGAAGAAAAGCTATATGCCCCAATTGAATGGCAAGATTGTTCTGAAGATTTTGAAGATATTCTTTACCATAAATCAGTTGATGGTATTGCTAAAATCACGATTAACCGCCCGCAAGTGCGTAATGCTTTCCGTCCTTTGACAGTGAAAGAAATGATCCAAGCATTAGCCGATGCTCGTTATGATGATGCTATTGGAACCATTATTTTAACAGGTGCAGGTGAAAAAGCATTCTGTGCTGGTGGTGACCAAAAGATCCGTGGTGATTACGGTGGATACCGTGATGAAAGCGGTACTCATCATCTGAATGTCTTAGATTTTCAACGTCAAATTCGGACTTGCCCTAAACCGGTTGTTGCGATGGTAGCGGGTTATTCTATCGGTGGTGGTCACGTGCTTCATATGATGTGTGACTTAACTATTGCCGCTGAAAACGCTATTTTTGGTCAAACAGGTCCTAAAGTGGGATCATTTGATGGTGGTTGGGGTGCTTCTTACATGGCGCGTATTGTAGGGCAAAAGAAAGCACGCGAAATTTGGTTCTTATGTCGCCAATATGATGCAAAAGAAGCATTGGAAATGGGGCTTGTTAATACTGTTGTTCCTTATGCTGACCTTGAAAAAGAAACAGTACGTTGGTGTCGTGAGATGCTAGAAAATAGCCCAATGGCGTTACGTTGCTTGAAAGCCGCATTAAATGCAGACTGTGATGGTCAAGCTGGGCTTCAAGAGCTTGCTGGTAATGCAACGATGCTGTTTTATATGACAGATGAAGGACAAGAAGGCCGTAATGCGTTTAATGAAAAACGCCAACCTGACTTCACTAAATTTAAACGTAATCCATAATGCGAAACGCCAAACTCTATTCATTCAGCCTGCCAATGGAGGCAGGTGTTGTTTTACGTTATCAACGGCTTAAAACGCGTGATGGGTTTCTTGTCTGTTTAGAGCAAAATGGCAAACAAGGATGGGGTGAAATATCCCCACTTCCTGAATTTAGCCGTGAAACGTTATCAGAAGCACAAGCCTCAGCACAAACATGGTTAACAGCATGGTGTCAGGGTGATACGCCACAAGAAAGTGAATTGCCTAGTGTTGCTTTTGGAATGAGCTGCGCATTAGCTGAATTAGCCGATGAGCTCCCTAAAGAAGCAAACTATCAAGCTGCACCTTTATGCAATGGTGATCCTGATGATCTTATATTAAGTCTAAATGCGATGTCTGGTGAGAAAGTTGCCAAAGTCAAAGTAGGCTTATATGAAGCTGTTCGTGATGGAATTGTGGTTAATCTACTTCTTGAAGCTATTCCTGATCTAAAATTGCGATTAGACGCTAATAGAAGTTGGACACCAGCAAAAGCCGAAGGATTTGCAAAATATGTTAATCCAGCATGGCGAGATCGTATTGCATTTTTAGAAGAACCATGCAAAACACCTGAAGAATCACTCGCTTTTTCTCAAGCAACAGGAATAAATATTGCGTGGGATGAAACGGTGCGTGATGAAGGATTTGAAATAAAAACGCAACCTGGTGTTAGCACGATTGTTATTAAACCTACTTTAGTGGGAAGCCTTGAACGTTGTCGCTCTTTAGTTGAGCAAGCCCATGCCTTAGGACTTGATGCTATTATCAGTTCGAGTATTGAAAGTAGCTTTGGGTTATCTCAATTAGCAAGAATAGCGCATTGGCTAACACCAAACACAATACCTGGACTTGATACTGTTGATTTAATCAAACAACAACTTATTCGTCCTTGGCCAAATGTGGATATTCCTATTATTTCACTAGAGCAACTTGAAACAGTATGGCAACAGTAGTGCATTTTACACAATGGCCGTGGCAACATTGGGCTGAGATATCCCCTAATGAAACGGCCATTATTCATGATTTACAACCTATCACTTGGCAACAATTAAGTTTACATATTAGCCAATTAGCATATGATTTTTATCAGCAAGGTGTAAAAGAAGGAAGTACTGTTTTACTGCGTAGTAAAAATCATCTTCATTTATTATTTGCCTTATTAGCCTTATTTCAATGTGGCGCTAAAGTGCTTCCTTTAAATCCTCAGTTACCTTCTTCTTTATTAGATGAATTACTACCGCATCTTAATATTGATTTTTATGCTGATTTTTCATCATCGCCATTAGATTTCAACGCTACAGCGCTTGATACTTCTGCAATTATTTTTGAACTCAATCAGCAATATCATCAAATCAACAATGAGTCTGATGTTTTATGGCAACCATCTAGAATGGCAACGCTGATTTTAACATCAGGTTCTTCTGGATTACCTAAAGCGACAGTCCACACTTTTGATGCACACTTTCATAGTGCAGAAGGTGTTTTATCATTAATGCCATTTGAAAAAACTGAGCGCTGGTTACTCTCATTACCATTATTTCACGTATCAGGGCAGGGAATACTTTGGCGTTGGTTATTAAGGGGGGCTTGTATTGTAGTGCGAGAAAATCATTCTTTTGTTGATGCACTACAAGATTGTACTCATGCTTCTTTAGTGCCAACACAGCTTTGGCGTTTTTTACAGCAAGAAGCTCAACAGGCAATTACATTAAAGTCTGTATTGTTAGGAGGAGCCATAATTCCCACTGAGTTAGTAAATGAAGCTGAAAAAAGAGGTATTCATTGTTGGTGTGGTTATGGTATGACAGAAATGGCATCAACGGTTTGCGCTAAACGTGCTGATAACAAAGCTGGTGTAGGATTACCATTAAAAGGTAAACATATCAGAATTCTTGATGATGAAATACAGATTAAATCAGATAGCATTGCTTTAGGTTACTGGTTTGATAGTGAATTAAAACCGTTATCACTCACTGCGGATGGTTGGTACTCGACACGAGATAAAGGTCGCTTTATCGCTGATGAATGGTGTGTTTTAGGTCGTTTAGATAATCTCTTTTTTAGTGGTGGAGAAGGCATTCAACCAGAGGATATTGAGAAAGTACTTAATATGCACCCAAAGGTAAGCCAATCTTTTATTATACCTATCGAGGATACAGAATTTGGTCAACGGCCTGTCGCAGTGGTCGATGCTGATATTGAAATAATTAATCAACTCCCACAATGGTATCATTCCCGTTTAGCCGGATTTCAACGACCTATTGCTTGCTTGCAATTACCCGAAAGCCTAAAGAATGGTGGAATTAAAATTTCTCGTCAACAAGTGCAAGAGTGGGTGAAAAACAATTAGGGTAAGCGCTACCCTAATTAGTTATGCTTTATATATTTTATTATTATTAATAATAATAAGATTATTCTTTAGCAATAAAGAAAACCTCCCAATTACCAATTTATTAGTAATTGGGAGGTTTGTTTTTGCCGAGTTGCTCACAAGGCTTCTTTTTATTTTTTGACTACTTAGCTAATGCTTTTATGGCATTTGCAACACCAGCACCATATTCAGGATGGACTTTACTGAATAAATCGATTTGGCGTTTTTGTGTTTCTTCACTTGCTTGCGATAATTCGCCAGCAATACGAGTGAACATACGCTGATGTTCTTCATCACTGAGTAATTCATAAAGTGCACGTGGCTGGCTAAAATAATCACCATCTTCACGTTGATTCCAGTGATCAGCTGCACCCTCTATAGATAACGGTGGCTCTCTAAAATCAGGTTGTTCTTGGAATTCTCCACCACTATTTGGTTCATATGTAATACCGTTACCACTGTTACCATCCACGCGCATTGCACCATCACGATGGTAATTATGGAATGGGCATTTTGGCGCATTAACAGGGATCTGATGATTGTTTACACCTAAACGATAACGATGGGCATCACCATAAGAGAATAAGCGACCTTGTAACATTTTATCTGGTGAAAAACTAATACCAGGCACAACATTAGCAGGATTAAATGCCGCTTGTTCAACATCTGAGAAATAGTTGGCTGGATTACGATTTAGTTCAAAATAACCAACATCAATTAACGGATAGTCGCCATGTGGCCATACTTTTGTTAAATCGAATGGGTTGTAAGGGACTTGAGATGCTTCTTTTTCAGGCATTATTTGAATTTGTAAATTCCAGCGAGGGTAATCACCTCGTTCAATTGCTTCAAATAAATCACGTTGTGAACTTTCTCTGTCTTTACCCACTAGCGTTTCAGCTTCATCATCCATTAAATTTTGGATGCCTTGTTGGCAACGGAAATGAAGTTTAACCCAAAAGCGTTCATTATCTTTATTGATAAGACTATAGGTATGGCTACTAAAACCATGAACAAAACGATAGCCACGAGGTAGACCACGGTCACTCATATCGATGGTTAATTGATGTAGTGACTCAGGCAAATGAGAGAAGAAATCCCATTTATAAGCCATGTTACGCATATTGGTTTTAGGATCACGTTTTACAATATGGTTAAGGTCAGGGAATTTGAGTGGATCACGCAGATAGAATACGGGAGTATTATTACCTACCATATCCCAGTTACCTTCTTCTGTATAAAATTTTAGTGCAAAACCACGAATATCACGTTCAGCATCAGCAGCGCCTCTTTCACCTGCTACTGTTGAAAAACGTGCAAACATTTCTGTTTTTTTACCAATTTCAGAGAAAATTTTAGCACGAGTATATTTTGTAATATCGTGTGTGACGGTAAATGTACCAAAAGCACCAGAGCCTTTAGCATGCATACGTCTTTCTGGAATGACTTCTCTGTCAAAATGAGCTAATTTTTCTAAAAACCAAACATCTTGAAGCAACATTGGGCCACGTGGACCTGCTGTAATCACATTATTATTATCAACAACTGGTGCACCTGCTGCCGTTGTTAGCTTTTTCTTTTCCATCACATTCTCCAGTTTATAAAAACAGTTACGATCTAAAAAAATAGCCTGTGTGAATAAAACGAACTGAACAGCCTTATTATTATTATGGTTAATTTTATTTAGATTTCCACTTTAGCAATATTTTTATCTCAAATAAAACCAGTTAGACCTATGACATCAATAGACATAACTTATTTACATATATTGAAGTTTCTGTATGTACTCTTTCAAATTAATGCAAATTGACTTGATGTATCTGTAGTATAATTACATGTTAGGACAATTATTTGCTGGAGTTATTATTATGAAAAAATATTTATTGACCGGGATTGCATGCTCATTGTTAATGGTAGGAACAGCTGCTCATGCGGTATCAATGAATGTTCAAGCAGGTAAACATTACACTGATGTTCGTGCTGGATTAGGTGATCCTAATTCTGGTTTATCTTTCAATGGTGGCTGGGCTCGCAGTGATCATGACGGTCAAATTGGTAGTTTAGGAACTAAATTTGCACTTCCTCTTGGACCTTTTTCAGCAAGTGTCGGCGGTAAAGCACTCTATTTATCCCCTAAAGATGGTGATGATGGTGCGGCATTAGCTGGTGGTGTAGGTTTAAATTGGGATGTACTTTCATCTTTAAATGTATATGGTGAAGCTTATGCCTCTCCTGAAGGTTTAACTTCAGGTAGTAAGTCTTATTATGAAGCCGATGTTGGTGCAAAATATACGGTATTTAAACCGCTACATGTGAATGCGGGTTATCGTGTGATTGAAATTGATAATGCACATAATAGAAGCAATAACAAACTTGCTGATGGATTTTATGTCGGTGCTGGATTAAGTTTTTAATCGAATCGCTGAATAAATAAAAAAAGCAGATGTTGAAATATTTAACATCTGCTTTTTTATTATATGTAATTAGAAATAATTAGCCTACTTTTGGTAATAATCCAAAAGTGATAGCAACTTGAATACCAATAACAATAAGCCCGCAAATAAAGACAATAACTAAAGCGGGAATACCGCCTTTCACATGATAATGTGGCTGAGAGTGTTGTTCTTGTCTTACTTTCCAAACTAATAGCGCAGGGAGTAATAATGCTAATACCGCAAGAGCAATTGCCGCATACGCTAATGCCTGAACAAAGTTAGGGAAAAATAGGGCGCAGACCAAAGGAGGTAAAAAGGTTAAAAGACTGGATTGTAGACGCCCACGAGCATGATTGCTGCGCTTGAATAAATCGGCTAAATAATCAAATAAGCCTAATGCGACGCCTAAGAAAGATGTTGCAAGTGCTAACGAAGCAAATAGATTTACCGCAATATTAACGCGTGGTGTTGCAACAACATCACGGATTGCAGTGAGTAATCCATTTAAACCTGATTGTTGAGCCATTATACCCATGAAGGTATCAGTAGGAATTGCGCCTAATGTGGCTAATTGCCATAAAATATAAGCAACTAATGGAATGGCACTACCAACGATAAAGATAATGCGTAGTTTTTTTACATCGCCATTCATATAACTTACGATACTTGGCACGCTACCGTGAAAGCCAAAAGATGTAAAAATAACAGGGATAGCAGAAAGGATAAGCCCATATTTAACTGGCATAGTCGTTAAGTTTACTGTTTCAACATGTGAGATCATCACGACTAGCATAAAGACAAGAAAAATCACTTTAGCGGTAAAGAGTAAGCGATTTATCATATCAACAGATGTTGTACCAATTCCTACAACAGCACCCCCTATCACTGTAAAGATAATAATACCTTGTGAGTGAGTGATATTGTGGCCAATCCAAGAAGAGACAGTTGATGAGAGTAATTCACCAGCTCCACTGATATACGCGGTTGTTAAAGCATACATGAGTAAAAGTAAGGAAAGCCCGGTTACTATTTGGCCTCCTATACCTAGATAGCGCTTAGCAATGGTACCAAGTCCTGTGTGCGCATCGTTGTGCTGATAAACCTCGACTAATAATAGTGCGGTGTAGCTCATTAATAACCACAATCCAACAAGCAATAGTAACATAGTGGTAAAACCAATCCCAACAGCGGCGAGTGGCATTGCTAGCATACCTGCGCCAATTGTTGTTCCTGCAACAATAAAAACACTACCAATAGTGCGATTTTTCACAAAATCCTCTGTTTTTTCAGACTGTTTTATTTATTAAATGCAGAGTATAAGAATGGTAAATTTCTGTCAAATTTTAATTACGTAACTCGTAAATAAATCTTTACGCACATAAGTTATAGATAAAAAAACACCTCAAAATAAAAATTATTTTGAGGTGTCGATGGGGTAAGACAAGGTATCAAAAAATAAATATCAATCAAAAAACCAACTGCTGATAAACAAAGAGTATAAATAGAGATCAGTAAACATTAATCTTTTAATTCAGTGATAGTTCTGACTTGATCACGATTGATTTGTTCAACTTTACCCGTTTCAGCATCTTTATAAGAGACTAAACCTGTATCATTATCAATTTCTGGTTTACTTTGAGAAATAATAGTTCGGCCATCAACGGTTTCAATTTTTTGAGGTGAAGAACAACCCGCAAGTAAAATTAATGAAGTTGCAATAGCGCAAAGAGGTAAAATTGATTTAAGTTTCATAATATACTGCTCTCCTATTTGATCTTGTTCTTTAACCTTAGTTAAAGATACGCATTCTTGATAGGAAAAAATAGTCAATATAAGAAGAATTAATCTATTTATATCAGTTATAATTTATAACGTTATTTGAACGAAGCTTTTTGATTTATTTTGAACATATTTCGACTTCAATATCGCAAGTGGGATGACAACTACAAGGTAAGATTTCATCAGGCTGTATAAACGCAAGAGGTTCATTGCGATAGCATACATTGCCTTTGACTAGGCGCAGACGACAAGAACCACAATATCCTTCACGACATTGATATTCGACCTCTATCTTTTTGTGCTCTAAAGCATCTAATAGAGAAGGATGTGAGTCAGAGCAAAACTCTAACGGAGTAGAAAGACCCTGCTGATGCAGGGTCACTTTATGAGAAGCCATAATATATTAGAAATATTTCTCTTTATTACAGTTCAAAACTGCTTAAATCGTCAGCATCAACTTGAGAATCAATTTGACCGACAAGATAAGAACTCACTTCAACTTCTTGAGGTGCGACTTGAACATTATCAGAAACTAACCATGCATTAATCCATGGAATCGGATTAGAACGCGCTTTGAACGGTAATTTAAGGCCAACGGCTTGCATGCGAATATTCGTGATATATTCAACATATTGGCAAAGTATTTCTTTGTTTAAACCAATCATTGAACCTTCAGAGAATAGGTATTCAGCCCATTCTTTTTCTTGTTCAGCGGCTTCAACAAAAAGGTCATAGCATTCTTGCTCACACTCAGCTGCAATTTCAGCCATTTCAGGATCATCCTGACCTGAGCGTAATAAATTAAGCATATGTTGTGTACCAGTAAGATGTAATGCTTCATCACGCGCAATAAGGCGGATAATTTTGGCATTACCTTCCATCAGTTCACGTTCTGCAAACGCAAAAGAGCATGCAAAGCTGACATAGAAACGAATGGCTTCTAATGCATTAACGCTCATTAAACAAAGGTACAACTGTTTCTTTAACTTACGTAAAGTCACTTCAACATTTTTGCCTTTGACTTGATATGTACCTTCACCATACATGTGATAAAGGTTAGTGAGCCTGATAAGTTCATCATAATAAGATGAAATATCACGTGCTCGTTTTAAAATTTCTTCGTTCTCAACGATATCATCAAAGACAACAGAAGGATCGTTAACAATATTACGAATAATATGTGTATAAGAACGAGAATGAATTGTTTCAGAGAAAGACCATGTTTCAATCCAAGTTTCTAACTCTGGAATAGAAATTAAAGGTAAGAAAGCAACATTAGGGCTTCTACCTTGTATTGAATCAAGCAGAGTTTGATATTTTAGATTACTGATAAAAATATGTTTTTCATGATCAGGTAATGCATTGTAGTCGATGCGATCACGGGAAACATCGACTTCTTCTGGACGCCAGAAGAAGGAAAGTTGTTTCTCTATCAGTTTTTCAAAAATAGGATATTTTTGCTGATCATAACGCGCTACGTTAACAGGCTGCCCAAAAAACATGGGCTCCTGAAGTTGATCATTTTTAACTTGTGAAAAAGTAGTATAAGACATAGCTTCCTCAATTAAATTTTACACGCGCCGCCTTCACAATCTGAATCTGCCGTCTCAACGACTTCTTCAAGATCACCCTGTACATCATCTGCACCATCGCGGGTATTGTGGTAGTACAGTGTTTTTACACCGTATTTATAAGCGAGTAGTAAATCTTTTAGCAGTTGGTTCATTGGAACTTTACCGCTAGTAAAACGAGCAGGATCGTAGTTAGTATTTGCAGAAATTGCTTGGTCAACAAATTTTTGCATGATACCGACTAACTGCAAATAGCCTTCAATGCTTGGCATTTGCCAGAGAAGTTCATAAGACCCTTTCAAGCGCTCATATTCAGGAACAACTTGGCGCAAGATACCATCTTTAGAGGCTTTAATACTGATATAACCACGTGGTGGCTCAATACCATTTGTTGCATTTGATATCTGTGATGATGTTTCTGATGGCATTAACGCAGAAAGTGTTGAGTTACGTAATCCATACTCTTTTATCTCTTTGCGTAAGCCTTCCCAATCATAATGTAAAGGCTCGTTTGTCAGCGCATCTAATGATTTTTTATAAGTATCAATTGGTAAAACACCATCAGCATAAGTCGTTTCATTAAACCAAGGACATGCCCCTTGCTCTTTTGCTAATTCATTAGATGCTTTCAATAAATAATATTGAATAGCTTCAAAAGCTTTGTGCGTTAAGTTGTTTGCACTGCCATCTGAGTAACGAACACCATGTTTAGCTAAGTAATAAGCAAAGTTGATAACTCCAATACCCAAAGTACGACGGCCTGTTGCTCCTTGTTTCGCAGCAAGAATTGGATAATCTTGATAATCAAGTAACGCATCTAATGAACGTACGGCTAAGCGTGCTAGCTCTTCTAGTTCATCTAAATTTTCAATCGCACCTAAGTTAAATGCAGATAATGTGCAAAGTGCAATTTCACCATTAGGATCTTTAATGTCGTTTAATGGTTTAGTTGGTAATGCAATTTCTAAACAGAGGTTAGATTGACGAATTGGTGCAATCGCCGGGTCAAATGGACTATGTGTATTACAATGGTCAACATTTTGAATATAGATACGGCCTGTTGATGCTCGTTCCTGCATCATTAATGAGAATAGCTCAACCGCCTTAATTTGTTTTTGGCGAATACTTTTATCTTTTTCGTATTGTACGTATAAACGCTCAAATTCGTTTTGATCAGCAAAGAAAGCGTCGTATAGACCTGGTACATCAGAAGGGCTAAATAGTGTGATATCTTGGCCTTTGATTAAACGCTCATACATCAATTTATTAAGCTGAACACCATAGTCAAGATGACGAACACGGTTATCTTCAACACCACGGTTATTTTTAAGTACTAGCAAGCTTTCAACTTCTAAGTGCCATAATGGGTAGAATAAGGTTGCCGCACCACCACGAACACCACCTTGAGAGCAAGATTTTACTGCTGTTTGGAAGTGTTTGTAGAATGGAATACACCCTGTGTGGAAGGCTTCACCATTACGAATAGCACTTCCTAATGCACGAATACGACCTGCATTGATACCAATACCTGCACGTTGAGAAACGTACTTAACAATGGCACTTGAGGTTGCATTGATAGAATCAAGACTATCGTCACATTCAATCAGTACGCAGGAGCTAAATTGACGAGTTGGTGTTCTAACCCCCGCCATTATTGGCGTTGGTAATGAAATTTTAAAGGTCGAAATCGCGTGATAGAAACGCTCAATGTAGTCCATGCGTGTCTCTTTTGGATAACGAGAGAAGAGACAAGCTGCAACAAGAACATATAAAAATTGCGCGCTTTCATAAATATCGCCAGTAATACGGTTTTGAACGAAATATTTACCTTCTAATTGCTTAACTGCGGCATAAGAGAAGTTCATATCACGTTGATGAACAATAAAATTATCCATCAGTTCAAATTCTTCTTTGGTGTAATCTTCAAGAAGATGGCGATCGTACTTGCCTAATTCGACTAAGTGCTTAACGTGGGCATACAGTGCTGGTGGCTCAAATTGGCCATACGCTTTTTTACGCAAGTTAAATACAGCGAGACGAGCAGCGAGATATTGATAATCAGGAGTCTCTCCTGAAATTAAGTCTGCGGCAGCTTTTACCAACGTTTCATGAATATCGGCAGTTTTGATGCCATCATAAAACTGGATCTGAGAACGTAACTCAACTTGAGAAACGGAGACATTTTCTAACCCTTCTGAGGCCCATGTGATAACACGGTGAATTTTGTCTAAGTCGATACGTTCTTTGTGACCATCACGTTTTGTGACGAGCAGGCTATGATTCATGAGCGATGCACCTTGATTTTAAAGGTTCCCTTAATTTTTATACCGCAAAAAAACACTCCTGGTGACAATGGTTGTCAAGGAGTCTTGTGGTTTAAAATAACAGGAAACACAATATATAGGGGTTGTTTCAAATGGTGATAACAAGATAAAGGTAATTGAACGATTTATCAAGTGCACAAATTTAGTTGTTTCTGTGGATAAAGGGGGGATAAAAAATTTAACAACTGCCTGTATCCTGCATAAATACAGGCAGTAAGAAACACGAATAGTGGCGATTATGTTCCAAAGTCAATTTTAAAAAATGTGATCGTTTGATGTTTTATTAAACCAAATCAAACATTCTATTTCATAAATCAGATTCGTCTGGTGATTGTGTGTGCACCATATAATTAACATCCACATTTGGCGCTAATCGAAATTTATCTGTGATTGGATTGTAGTGTAAGCCAATCATATTTTTTGTTCGTAGTTGAGCTTCATCTGCCCAACTTAACAATTCAGAAGGACGAATAAATTTATTCACATCATGTGTGCCTTTTGGCACCATATTAAGAATATATTCAGCCCCTAAAATGAGCATAAACCAGGCTTTTTTATTACGATTTATCGTAGAAAAGAAGACATGACCACCTGGTTTAACCAATTTTGCACATGCTCTTACTACTGAGGCCGGATCTGGCACATGCTCTAGCATTTCCATGCAGGTGACAACATCATAAGTTTGTGGATTTTCATGGGCATGATTTTCAACGGTATCTTGGATATAGTTGACTGCGATACCCGATTCTAAGGAATGTAAGCGAGCGACTTCAAGCGGTTCTGCGCCCATATCAAGCCCTGTGACTTCAGCACCGACACACGCCATACTTTCAGATAAAATGCCACCACCACATCCGACATCAAGGACTTTTTTACCAAAAAGGCCGTCAGCACGCTCTTGGATATAGTTAAGTCTTAACGGATTGATGCGATGTAAAGGCTTAAATTCGCCTTCTAAATCCCACCACCGTGATGCGACACTTTCGAATTTGTCGATTTCATGCTGATCTACGTTAGCATGTAAAGAGGTTGTTTTATCATTCATCAGAAAGTAATACTCCTATTTTCATATTGCTATGATTCTACCAACGTTAGACGGCGAAATCGAAGAGAATAGCAAAAGAGTCACGAATTTCGTTGTTTCAGTTTTCCTAAAATTGGCGATTTGTGGTATAGTTCTATACCTTTGAATCCGTAGTATGAGGGACAGTGGCTCCATGAGCGACATTGCCAGAGAAATCACACCAGTCAATATCGAAGAAGAGCTGAAAAGCTCGTATTTGGATTATGCGATGTCTGTTATTGTAGGACGCGCATTACCCGATGTTCGAGACGGACTGAAGCCAGTACACCGCCGTGTTCTTTTTGCGATGAATGTACTAGGAAACGATTGGAATAAGCCTTATAAAAAATCAGCCCGTGTTGTAGGGGATGTAATCGGTAAATATCACCCACACGGTGACAGTGCTGTCTATGAAACAATAGTTCGGTTAGCACAGCCTTTTTCTATGCGTTACATGTTGGTTGACGGGCAGGGCAACTTCGGGTCAGTTGATGGTGACTCCGCTGCTGCAATGCGTTATACCGAAGTACGTATGGCGAAAATCGCCCATGAATTGCTGGCGGATTTGGAAAAAGAAACGGTTGATTTTGTTCCTAACTATGATGGAACAGAGCATATTCCGGCAGTTATGCCAACCCGTATTCCAAACTTGTTAGTCAATGGTTCTTCAGGGATTGCGGTCGGGATGGCAACGAATATTCCTCCGCATAATCTAGGTGAAGTTATCGACGGCTGTTTAGCTTATGTTGATAACGAAGACATCACTATTGAAGAGCTGATGGAACATATTTCGGGACCTGATTTTCCAACGGCAGCCATTATTAATGGCCGTAGAGGAATTTTAGATGCATACCGAACAGGGCGTGGAAAAATCTATATCCGTGCTCAAGCCGATATTGAAACTGATGAGAAGACGAATCGCGAAACAATTATCGTGACAGAAATCCCTTATCAGGTAAATAAAGCGCGTTTAATTGAAAAAATTGCCGAGCTTGTCAAGGATAAGCGCATTGACGGCATCAGCGCATTACGTGATGAGTCTGATAAAGACGGTATGCGTATTGTGGTTGAGATTAAACGTGATGCAGTGGCTGAGGTTGTACTAAACCATCTCTTCTCACAAACTCAAATGCAAGTTTCTTTTGGGATTAACATGGTGGCGTTACATCAAGGCCAACCAAAACTGTTAAATCTTAAAGAAATTATTTCTGCATTTATTCGTCATCGTCGTGAAGTTGTTACTCGCCGTACTATCTTTGAATTACGCAAAGCGCGTGATCGTGCTCATATCTTAGAAGCACTAGCTATAGCACTCGCTAATATTGATCCTGTTATTGAGTTAATTCGTCAAGCACCCACACCTGCTGAAGCGAAAGCCTCTTTAATCGCGCAACCTTGGGATTTAGGTAGCGTTTCTGCGATGTTAGAACGTGCTGGTGATAGTAATGTGGCTCGCCCTGAGTGGTTAGAGGCACAATATGGCGTACACGGCGGAAAATACTATTTAACAGAGCAACAAGCACAAGCTATTTTGGATCTGCGCTTGCAGAAACTGACGGGTCTTGAGCATGAAAAACTGTTAGACGAATACCGTGAGTTGCTAATTCAAATTGGTGAGTTATTACATATTCTAACCAGCCCTGAACGTTTAATGGAAGTTATTCGCGAAGAGCTAACGGCGATAAAAGTTCAATATAACGATCCTCGTCGTACAGAAATCACTGAAAATACGGCTGATATTAATATTGAAGACCTGATTAATGAAGAAAATGTTGTTGTTACACTTTCTCACCAAGGTTACGTTAAATATCAACCGCTGACCGACTATGAAGCACAACGTCGTGGTGGTAAAGGTAAGTCAGCTGCGAGAATCAAAGAAGAAGACTTTATTGATCGTCTCTTAGTTGCTAATACTCATGACACAATTCTTTGCTTTTCAAGCCGTGGCCGCCTCTATTGGATGAAAGTGTATCAACTTCCTGAAGCCAGCCGTGGTGCACGTGGTCGCCCAATTATCAACTTATTACCTCTTGAGCCAAATGAGCGTATTACGGCTATCTTACCTGTAAGAGAATATGAAGAAGGTAAATTTGTCTTTATGGCAACCGCAAGCGGAACTGTTAAAAAGACACCATTAAAAGATTTTAGTCGTCCTCGTAGTGCCGGTATTATTGCGGTTAACTTAAATGAAGGCGATGAATTAATTGGTGTTAATTTAACTGACAGCACAAATGAAGTTATGCTGTTCTCGGCTGATGGTAAAGTTGTTCGCTTTGCAGAAGATTGTGTTCGTCCTATGGGTCGTACTGCAACAGGTGTTCGCGGTATGAAATTAAGTGGTGATGATAAAGTTGTCTCACTGATTATTCCTCGTGATGAAGGTGATATTTTAACGGTTACCGAAAATGGTTATGGTAAGCGTACTGTAGAAAGCGAATACCCAACGAAAAACCGTGCTACACAAGGCGTTATCTCAATTAAAGTGAGTGAACGCAATGGTAAAGTTGTTGGCGCTATTCAAGTTGAAGATACTGATCAGATTATGATGATCACTAATGCAGGAACGTTAGTTCGTACACGAGTTTCAGAAGTCAGCATTGTTGGACGTAATACACAAGGTGTCACCTTAATTCGTACTTCGGAAGGTGAGCTTGTTGTTGGATTACAACGCGTTGAAGATGAAGATGATGCATTAGATGATGATGAAATCAGTGAAGTAATGAACAATACACCATCAGATGCTATCGAATCTGAACCAGAAGACGAAAAAGACGACGATACAGACGAAGAATAAATTTTATTTTTGTGCTGTATAAGATAATAAAAGCAGGCATAATTCGCCTGCTTTTTTTATGGCTTTTAGTGTGAGTTCTAACCATAAATCAGAGATAATGGTCGAAACATATCATTCAGACATGCAATGACATCTGTTAGAATAACTATTTTGTGATATACCGATTAAGGTGGCTATTTGAGATATCTCTCGTCTTTTAAAACATCATTAAAGATTTCCCGCTACCTATTTCGCATATTAGGCATAATGCTGTGGGCGATGGGTGCATTGCTAACGATGTTTTACCTCATTAATATCTTTAATGACACCAAATCAGATATCAGACAAGAATATAGTAATAACTATACTAATTTGCAGAGTTTTTTTCGGCAAACTTCAAGCACTATTCGTGATCTCCAATATTTAGCTGAACGCCATCAAGAACAACTTAATTTAAATCCTAAGATGAATAATGCATTATTTTATGAAGGACCATTTTCCCTACATAAACTTAATGACATGGCCGATTGCGAGTTATTTAAAGGACAAACTGATAATTACTTTCGTTCATTTAATAGCATTTTATATTATTGGAAAGATAATACACCGGCTTTGCTAGGTATCAACCAGGTATTTATGGTTGGTAATCATAGTATGTGTATGATTAATTTCCCTTTAAGAGCATCTCCTATCGATACCGAGTTGCTAAAAAAGATGGTTTATGAAAATACACGTAATTATATTAATCAAAGGGCGCAAGGCAAAGAAGTTAATCAATATTGGATAGTGCCTGATGCGAAAGGCGACAGCGGAATACTGTATGTTATGTCTCCAGTTTATGCTTCAGGTAAATTTATTGGATTAATCGGTATCGAAAGAGCAATACGCTTAGAATATATCACACCAGCAAAAGATCGTGTTATTTCTATCCATTTATTAAATAGCAAAAATAATAGTGTATTAAGCTATCCTGCTGAAAATAATTATCGCGTTACAAAACAAGTTCCTGAAGTTAACGCGCCTTATTTCGGTTTTGACGAAGATTTCAGTGATTTAGTCGCTAAGCGAAAATTATTGCCTTCTTCTTTTAGTGTGGTTTATTCATTGCCATTAAAACAAATTCTTAATGAGTTTAAATTTACAATATTTAATGCACTTATCCTAAATATTATTTCTGCGATTTTCATTTTTCTTTTTGTTTGGGTTTTTGAGAGAAAAATATTCTCTCCAGCGGAAAATAATGCTTCACGTTTAGAAGAACATGAACAATTTAATCATAAAATAGTTGCGTCAGCACCTGTTGGTATCAGCATTCTACGTATTCGCGATGGTATGATTATTTTGAGTAATGAACTCGCTCATAATTATTTTCGTTTATTAAGCCATAGTGATAAACAAAATATTCTCTCTATTATTGCAGAGAAGAGTAGTAATATGGTTGATGTTGTGACAAATAATCGTAATCACTTACAAATAAGCTTTGTGAATTCACGTTATCAAAATGAAGA
>NZ_LXEN01000024.1 GCF_001654855.1 Proteus myxofaciens ATCC 19692 | reverse complement strand
TCTTCATTATTACTTAAGATTATTAGTGATATTTTAGATTTCTCAAAAATTGAATCCAAACAACTTAAAATAGATGCTAAACCGTTTAATTGTCGCCAAGTTGTCTCTTTTGTCATTTCTAACTATTTACCTTTAATCGCCAAAAAAGAGTTAGGTATTTACTGCTTTATTGAACCTGACGTTCCTAAAATTGTGAATAGCGATCCTGTTCGTGTACAGCAAGTTATTTCAAATTTATTAAATAACAGTATTAAATTTACAACAACAGGTTGTATTACATTGCATCTTTATAAAGATGACTGTTATCTCTATTTTGATATTCATGATACAGGCCGTGGAATTAGTGAAAAAGCCTTATATGAATTATTTGAGCCTTTCTTTCAAGTATCACAAAATACGGAATGTGCATCAGAAGGAACAGGGTTAGGATTAGCGATTTGTGAGAAGCTTATTAATTTAATGGACGGTGATATCAGTGTTGTTTCTCAAGAAGGTGTTGGGAGTCGCTTTACAATTCGAATACCGCTATACGGTATATTAGAAGATAATGAGCACCATTCTAAAAAGAATATTTATAAAGATAATCCTATTCGCTGTTTTGTTGAGATAAAAAATCTCTACTTAGAGAAATTTATCAAACGCTATCTATGTTATTTCGGCTTAAACTGTCAATTTCTAACAGAAAATGTACAACTTTCTGAACAAGATTTTATTATCACAGACTATGATGGTGAGAGATATCAACATTGCCAATATATTCGTATTAATGAACACTATTTAGAGCCAGCAAAAAAAATAACTGACAATACATGGATATGTAGTGCTTATAAACTCAATGAGCTCACTAACATTTTGCTCCAACTTCCACAAAAAATGCCTGAATTAGCGAGTGGAAAAATAAAAGGATTTGATAAAGATGATAGCTTACAATCGCTCATTGTTCTTATTGTTGATGATCATCCGATAAATCGATTACTGTTGACTGATCAATTAAATAAAATTGGTTTTAGTACTGCGACAGCAGAGGATGGTTGTGATGCACTTAAATTTATGGCGAATAATCATATTGATATTATCTTGACTGATGTGAATATGCCTAATATGAATGGCTATCAATTGGCAACAAAAGTGAGAGAAATGGGGCTGTTAATACCGATTATTGGTGTGACAGCAAATGCGATAGCAGAAGAAAAACAACGTTGCATTAGTGCTGGAATGAATGATTGTGTATCGAAACCGGTCTCTATAAATATATTAAAAGATATATTATTAAATAATATAACAATAAAATAAATAGAAAATAATTACTTTAAATAATAATAAAAATGGGTCAATTATTGTTCTTTTTTTTATTTCATCATAACTCATTTTCATTTTTAATAAGTGATAATTGAAAAGGTCATTAATTGGATACTTAATAATCTATATAAGCGTAATAATATTAAGATAACTAACTATGATAGATTACGATAGGAAGCAAGCTAAATAATATAATTTAACCATAAGTAGAAGGTTAATATTCAGATTATAAAAAGCAGAGAAGCTCTCTTAATTGATACGAGCTTCCTGATTTTATAATTATTGCATAGATGAATCGACAAAGATTAATCTAGTCGATTTAATTCCTTATCTATAGTTACTGATGATAAGTAGTTAAGAAGGGCGATATCGTTATCAACACCTAGTTTCATCATTGCAGATTTTTTCTGGCTACTAATCGTTTTAATACTACGATTAAGTTTTTTGGCAATTTCTGTAACTAAAAAACCTTCAGCAAATAGTCTTAGCACTTCACTTTCTTTAGGCGATAAACGCTTGTCGCCATACCCATTTGCATTTACTTTCTCAAGTAGTTTCGCAACGCTTTCAGGCATAAATTTCTTGCCTTTTTGAAGTGATGCTAATGCTTTAGGTAAGTCTGTCGGTGCGCCTTGCTTAAGTACGATGCCTTCAATTTCAAGGTCAAGCACAGCACTTAAGATAGCAGGGTTATTATTCATTGTTAGTACAATAATAGACAGATTTGGATAGTGTCTTTTTATATACTTAATCAATGTAATACCATCACCATATTTATCACCGGGCATAGATAAGTCAGTGATTAGTGCATCTGCATTTAGCTTAGATAAGTTATTGATAAGAGAGGTTGAATCTTCAAACTCACCAACAACATTTACCCACTCTATTTGTTCTAAAGATTTTCGAATACCGAATAAAACAATTGGATGATCATCGGCAATAATAATATTAAGGTTATTCATGTTTAATTGTTACCTTGCTGCAGCAACTGTTGTATCCATTTATCCAGTTGAGTGATACGTTCTTTAATCTCTAATTCATTATGATTTTTTATGTCACGCTCTAAATATTCACAGTTCTCTTTGAGATACTCTAAATCTAACATGGCAAAAACCCCTTTTAGACGATGAGCCGTCTGCGCTAGAGAATGAAAGTCTTTATTTATTGCTTCTATATGTAGCTTTTCAACATCAATTGGAACAGTACTGATAAATAACTCCTTATAATCACTACTATTCAACTTCTGTCTATAATTATTAAAAATTACTTCGTGATTATCAAGGTTATTATTTTTATTTAAAATATAATCTTGATTATCTTCTAGAGGAAATGGCTCATTTTCTTCAATCAAATAAGTAATCGCTTCTATTAAGGCATCACCGAAGTTAAAGTTACATTTTATTAAATCTTTCGATATTTTTTCGAATCCAACAATAGAACTTACTAATAATATTGTTGCTGAACTGGGATTATCATCCAGAGTATCTTTAAGTATGATATCGTATTCAGAATAAAGATTCTCTTTATTTTTATCAAAGTAATTTGCACCATATTTATCAAGCTGTTGGCGAATGATTTTTCCTATTTCAGGATTTTTTATCTCAAGTTTTGCATTTATTCCTTCTAATAGAATGTTAAATTGGCGCTCTTGTGTATCTATATGCTGGTATGGCAGTATGATTTGAAAGTGTGAGCCTATCCCTTCTTGGCTTTTAATTATTAACTTACCTTCAATTTTGTTACAGAGTAGGTGGCATAAATAAAAGATAATACCTGAGTTAGAATAATATTTATCACCAATTGCTTGACCAATAAATGGATATTTTATATTGGCAATATCTTGTTGCGTTAACCCACTGCCACTATCAATAATATCAATCACTATTTCTTCGTTTTTATCTTTATTCTGAACTAGATTTAAGTTTACCGTAATTTTTCCATAGTTAGTCGTGCTTATGGCATAATTAATCAATGATAAAATAATCTTACTTAATGCAGGGCCATCATTAATTAAAAGTAAACCAGGCCTTATATTATTATGAAAATAAAGCGTTAATCCTTTTCTGGTCATAAATGGAGTTGCTGTTAATAGGATAGATTCAACCAGAGTGGATAATTCAAATTCATCATTATGAACTTTCCATTCTTGACTTTCTAACTTATTAATTAGAATAATATTTTCTATCCACTCAGAAATATAGTTTGTTTTTTCTAAAAGTCGGCTAAGCAATTGTCGATGGATATTATCAGGTAGTAGTTCTCTAAATTGATATACCATTTCATTAATATCTTTGATAGGTCGCATTAACTCTGATGACATATTAGATAAGATTTTACGTCTCGCAATGGTGTTCTTTTCATATTCTTGTTGTGCTAATTGCAGTTTTTTATTGATAAGAGCTTCATTGTCTTTATTCAGAAAAATGAATAATGAAGTACTATCTATATTATTGTTAGAGCTTGCTCTAATCTCATAAATTTCGTTATTAATTGCAGTTTGGATTAATCCGTTATGCTCTGATGCCATTTGACGGATTTTAGATAGATCAATATGTGGTAATAGCTTTTCCGCATGGCTGTTACAAATTATTTTTTGATTAGATGAAAAATTGTATACCAATAATCCGATAGGAAGATTAGAGATAATATCATTGGTCATCTCTTCTTTTATACGCAAATTACGAGTCATGGCGATATAAGGAGAAACATATCTGTTGCGTATATAAATATGACCAAAAATAGAAACAGAGATAAATGCAAGCAAACTAATGAGTAACCAGACATTTTTATAGGCAATTTCAGCTAAAATTGACTTTAGAGGATACTCATACGATAGAGAGTAAGGTATGCCTTCAATAGGCTGTGAAAAAATAAGTGAAGTCCCATCGGTTGTGACTTCAATGATATTTTTATCGTAAATAGTTTGTTGCCCAGTAGGAAGTAACCTTAAATAGTGAGGTTGCAATTCAGCAGGTAAAAAATTATTTATTGGCAAATCGAAGGCAATAACGCTGGTTAGCTGTCCTGGTACATTAAACATTATTCGATAGGTATAGTAATAGATATTATCTGTAGCCATTTTCCTAATAGGAGAAAGGCTTTCTTTTTCATCTAATGCGGTTGATTGCATTAAAAGCTCAGAACGCTTATTTTCAGCCGTTAAAGTTAAATAACTTTCTTTATAACGAATTTCAGGTTTAAGCACAGAATGAGTTGTGATTAAGATAAGATCATTACCTTTACCATTAAGGTAATAAAGCGAGTTGTAATCATTACGCACACCCCAAAGAATTTCGAGAGATGAGGCGAAACGCTGTGCTAATTGAAACGTTTGTTCATTAGGTTTACCAAAGACGATAGTATCAACGGTTTGCTCTCGCCCTTCAAGCCAATAGACATCAGCACGTAATTTTATTGGATTAATTTTAAGGGGTGGGAATGTACTGGTATCTGAAATTTTATTTGAAAGCTGAAATAATTGATTAGAGTGATAACGATAATCTTCAACCTGTAAAGCAAAACGATAGGTTGTATTGTTAAGCGCACTTTTTTTGCTTTCTAACCATGTATCAAAATAACTGTATGCATATAGAAAAAGTGAGATCGCCAGAAAAAGAAGAAATAAGGCATAAAGGCGAGTCAATGTGTTCGGCTTTGGTTGGTTCGATATACGCATTCAGTTTGCGAGCCTTCAAGAAACAATGTGAATAAAAAGAAAATAAGATAAGTCGCTATCACTATCCAGCCATTATATTAGCAGGTTATTACTCTAAAAGGGATATTCGGATGAACTTTGAGCAAATAAACAAAAAAATCATTTTTTTTACATTGAAAGCTAGACAGAGGCCTCAGATATAGGCATAATTCTGCGCCATGGAAGGATGGCCGAGTGGCTGAAGGCAGCGGTCTTGAAAACCGCCGATGGGAAACCATCCTAGAGTTCGAATCTCTATCCTTCCGCCAGAATTAGCCGGCTTAGCTCAGTTGGTAGAGCAACTGACTTGTAATCAGTAGGTCACCAGTTCGACTCCGGTAGCCGGCACCATATAAGAACCCGTTATCTTGCAAAAGATAGCGGGTTTTTTGTATCCGCATTTATAACCGATCAATTTATTTTATCCTTAACTGCATTTTTTGATTTATATTTTGTATCTTCATCAAAACTCACTCTCTCAATTTTATTCTTTTTACTTTTTTTTGATAACGAAAAATAACAATATAAATGCATAGAAATTGCTAAAATTTAGCCACTATATTAATACGTTATCTGTTTTTAATGTGAAATAGAACGAAGTTTAAGCAAACAGACAATAAAACTCCTTTTTTTCGTCATCAGGACTAGACAGAGGCCACAGATATGGGCATAATTCTGCGCTATGGAAGGATGGCCGAGTGGCTGAAGGCAGCGGTCTTGAAAACCGCCGATGGGAAACCATCCTAGAGTTCGAATCTCTATCCTTCCGCCAGAATTAGCCGGCTTAGCTCAGTTGGTAGAGCAACTGACTTGTAATCAGTAGGTCACCAGTTCGACTCCGGTAGCCGGCACCATATAAGAACCCGTTATCTTGCAAAAGATAGCGGGTTTTTTCTTTTATTAACTTCACTATCCTTTTAGTTGAACTAAATATAATAATCCAAAGAAGCTAACCAATTTTCAACGTTGAATCATTAATATAGCAAAATAAAAGTATACTGATTAAAAACTACCAACCCATCACTGACCAGTTAAATACACGACCTAATATTTTTACTTCTTCAAATGTTGAACTTTCATCAGGATAATCAATAGAATTATAACTACGAATAATAATTTTATTATTTGGTAGACGATGTAGTATCTTAATCCTCAACAAGTCACCTTGTTCTATTGCATAAATCCCACCATCAACAATTTTAGTATGCCCTGTACTAATAGTGACAACAGAGCCATCAGGAATAACAGGAGACATGCTATCGCCATGCACTTTAAATGCTACAGCTTCACTAGGTTGTACGCCATATTGATTAAGCGTAGAGCGAGAGAATCTCAATAGTTTCGCCTTTTGATTATCAATAGCACAGCTTCCATAGCCGGCTGCTAATTCAATAGAAGGATAAAAAGGAATTTCAACCTCATCTCTCTCTATAGGTGTATTAATGTCCCATTGTTCGACAAGTGTCATTTCATTGATTGATATGCCATCATTTCTTTTCGCACCACGCCCATACTCTAGCCATTCAGGGCGAATATCAAGCCACTGACTGAGTGCTAAAATATTACTAGATTCAGGAATTGCTTCACTATTTAGCCATTTCCATACAGCAGGGCTACTGACTTTGATGCTTTGATTCGCGAGTGCATCCATGATTCTTTTTCCTAGTCCTCTTCCTGCGACTCCAGCATCTAAACAGGCTTCTTGAAGACGTTTTGTAAACGCTATTTTATTATCATTTTTAACCATTGGTTAATTTCCTGTATCACTTGACGTCATCTCTAATTTGAATATATCATTAACCAATGGTTAATTAAAGTGATATATATTAACTAAGTTTACTGGAAGTAAGTACAACTAATATGCCTCATATAAGGATATCAAAGTGCAATATGATAGGAAATCAAAGGAACACCAGATGAGACAGGTAAATCATCTCAACTATTTTTCACCAACAGGTATTATTTTTAATAATACACTGGCAATTAAAATTGCAAATTCTCTCACCACAACTGATTCAATGAGCTTATTACGATTGGCAATAGAAAGGGGTAGAGCAAGTACTATTCTCGATGAAAAGCCATCATAATCTAAATGATGAGCGATTAGACGTACTTTATAATTTTAATAAACCATATTGGGTTCTAATACCGTTTGTTTTATATATACGGCTATTAAATATGCTCTTCTTAACTTTACTTAATTATCTTAAATAATGTCCCAGTGTATTTGAGGTCGCTAAGTGCGCCATTAGTTATGTTGTATCAAGGCTTAATACTATTAATAAATTTGTCAAAATAGGAATAATAAAATGAAAAAAATAGCACGAGGTGAGCGAAATAATAATCCAGGTAATTTACGTCACGGTTCAAATTGGCAAGGGCTATCCCTACTACAAACGGATAAAGAATTTTGTCAATTTATTTCACCTGAGTTTGGTATAAGAGCAATATATAAACTATTAAAAACCTATCAAAGCAAACATGGCTTAAATACAGTTTCAATGATTATCAATCGTTATGCACCCGCTAATGAAAATAATACAAATAGCTATATTGATAGGATTGAAAAAGAAATAAATATACATAAAGATAAACCTGTTAATACGAAATCAAAACTAGAAATGATCCCGCTTGTTATTGCTATTGTTACTGTTGAGTTAGGATATCAACCTTATTCTAAAATAGTATTTGAAAATGCATGGAATTTATTATGAAATACTTTTCTAATATCATTATGTTTATCATTTTTATTTTATTTATTGCTATGTTATGGCTTGTTAAAGAAAATAAAAGCCTTAAGAAAAAAAATCAAATGGTGAATAATCAGTTATCACAACAGGTAGCAATAAATAGTCATTATCAGTATAGAGTTGAACAATTAAATCGAATGGATAATCAGCATATACAGGAAATAACCAATGCTAAAAATGAGATTGATAGGTTACGTTTGCTTGCTGAGCGCAGTCCTGAGCGGGTGTATATCAACGCAAAATGTCCAAAAAACGCAGATAATTCCGCCACCCGCGTGGATGATGCAATCACCGCCAGAGCTTCTGACACCGCTATCAGAAATTATTGGCTACTCAGAGAACGAATTGCCTTATCAAAACAAATGATTCAAGGGTTACAAGACTATATTAATACAGAATGTTTAAGTAAAAATGAGTTTAAACTTTAAAAAAATAAAGTGAAATATTAATAATGCTATAAAGACACCCTAGAATATAATTATAAGTTCAGGGTGTTTTTTATTTAAAATTAATTTATTTAGATAATAATAATTTTAAATAAAAAATATTAAATTAAAACGAATAGCCTAAAAGATCCTCTTTTTATTATAAAACAATATAACTCAGCTAAATAAAGAAAATATCAATGCCATAGGAAAGCTCATTGGCCATGTTATAGCGATTAAAAATGCACTTAATAGTCGCATAGCAAGGCTGGGGTCTTTCGTTAAAAAGAAAGTGATAATAAAAGATACAGCGGCACCAATAAGATAGCCAATTCCAACAGTAGCAATGGTAGACATAACAAATTCATTCAGTAAGTAAATTGTGAAGATTGTACTCGAAATTTGTTAAAGAAACAGGGTAAGCGCGCAAATTTTTGCATAAATGTCACTAATAATGTGTTTTTTTTACACTATTGTCTTATTTTTGTTCTCAAATTTATTTCATTTGAGCAAAATCAGATAGTCACAAAGTAGACATCAATAACTGAAAATATATTTTTAATATATTGATTTTTATGTGTTAATTTAAACAAATATTATTGTAATATTGCTTATTTTGGTTGAGTACCCAATAAAATGGTGTGTATTATTTTTTAGTTTAATATGATTGTTTTTTGAACTTTCTTCTATATTTATTTTAGGGCAAAATAAAACTGTACCAAATATATGATGTTAACTATCAAATTTTTAATATCCTTAAAAATTAATTGATTACAGAAATGGAAAAGTGTATTTCTCATAAATACTCTACAGATAAGATAGCTAAAAAATATTGCTTAATGGAATTAAGTATTTGCTAGGATGCAACTTAAATCCTCTTTCCATACCAGAAAGAGGATTTATTTTTATGTAATTTCTTTCAAACGAGATATTTTATAAAAATCCTGATTTTAAGGTGCTATTCTGATGAGAATAGCGTAGGTTAATCCATCATGGTTAACACCTTATTTTAATTATTTAATAGATCATTTGGTGATTTTTATGAATCCTTATCAACCTGTTGTTACGTTTTGGTTTGACGAATGCACACCTGAACAGTGGTTTAAAAAAGATGCTACGTTTGATAATGAAATTCAACGTCGGTTTGGTGATTTATGTCTTAGTGCAAGCCGTGGTGAACTTGCATCATGGCGAGAAACCATTGAAGGTCGTTTGGGTGAAATTATCATATTAGATCAATTTTCTCGTAATATTTGGCGAGACACGCCACAAGCCTTTGCTCAAGATAATATGGCTTTAGTTTTAGCTCAAGAAGCAAGTCGTTTACCTGATTATTTGGCATTAACGCCAACAAAACGAAAATTTGTGATAATGCCATTTATGCACTCAGAATCTGCTAAAATTCATGAAGATGCTATCACTCTGTTTTCTCAGCTTAATGATGAAAAAACGTATGAATATGAGCTTAGACATAAAGAGATTATTGATAAATTTGGTCGTTTTCCTCACCGTAATAAAATTCTAGGTAGAGAATCGACACCAGAAGAAATTGAATTTTTACAGCAACCCGGTTCCTCTTTCTAATCATAGATTAAAAGTCTTAATATAGATAATCAATATTGAGGCTTTTATTCTCTAAAATACAAAACAAAATATTACATCAGATCCTCATTATCCTAAAATGGTAGTAGGAGATATTTGTATTAATGATATTTGTAATATATACAGAACTCTTGATATTGAATAAGCGCCTACTTCTTCTTATATTTATGCACAGAATTATTTAGTTAACAAAATAAGGACTGAATAAGTATTTTACTTATTCAGTCCTTTTTATTTTATTTATAAATTATCGTTTTATTAACCACACTACATGGTAATTTGCCATAAATTATAAAATGCGATACGTCCTGATAATTCCGCTAGGATAATCGCGGCTGCACATGTTGCTAATGTCATACGTGAAGCTTGTGTTTTTAGGGATGCAAAACCAACAACCATAATACCTAATGCTAATACAGCTAATTGGAAGCCCCAGAAAACAGATTGTTCAGCGCCTAATTCTGGTGCTGTAAAGCCAAGGAAGCTTACATAACCAGAACGTGCAGCTAATGTAATAACAGCACCAATGATAAATGACAGTGCACCTAAACGTCTTGCGCCAGTGGCTAGTGCAAGCGCACCACCGCCAACTAATAATGTCATCCAAAATTGCAGTGTAGTGTAATCAGTATTCCAGTTAGCAATTGTTGGTAAGTGATAAACTTGTGGTATTGACCATACAAATGCTAACCCAAAAATAACGGTAAATAGATTACAAATTTCACGTAAGCCATTCCATTTCTTCATTATGGTTAATGCCACGGTAACAAAGGCAAAACCGGTGAATATACCACTTAGGAAAGCTTCGTTACTCATAGGAGAACGGCCAACACCTAATAGCATATTGAAAAAACGTAATGGTTGACCAACATGTAATCCACCAATCGCTAAGCCTACTAATATAAAAATAAGCGCGACGATATTGGCATTACGTAGTTGTGCAGCATCAATCTGACCTAATTTTTTACTGATATAAGCAATAAGAAATAAGCCTGCTGATGAGGCGCCTAACACAGTAAAAAAGACTAGAGGAAGTTCATGCATGGTTTATACCTCCGCCGCATTTTGAACTGAACCCGTTTTATCGCCAGAAGGTTTTGCTTCTTTATGTGCCTTAATAACGATATTAGGATGTGTTAAGTTAGGATCAGGCATTGGTGCAATACCACACTCAGTACCATGTTTTGCTCTAAGCACTTCAATGTCGTCAAAATCGAGTGCTCGTTGAGGGCAAGACTCAACACAAACGGGTTTCATTCCTTTTGCGACACGTTCATAACAACCATCACACTTAGACATCACTTTTTTCTTCTCGTCAAATTGCGGTGCGCCATAAGGGCAACGTAATTCACAATAGCGACATCCTACACAAACATCTTGATTAACAACAACTAAACCATCTTCTTCTCGTTTATGCATTGCACCTGTAGGACAACCCGCTACACAAGTTGGATTAGAGCAGTGATTACAAGAAATAGATAAATAATAACTATAGATATTTTGTGTCCAAATCCCGTCTTGTTTAGCCCAATTACCGCCGCCATATTCATAAACACGACGAAATTTAGGCCCTAAATCGAGATCTTTTTCATCCTTGCAACTGACTTGACACGTTTTACAGCCAGTACATTTAGTGGAGTCAAAATAAAAACCATATTGCTTCATGAGTTAACTCCTTATGCACGTTTCACTTCAACAAGGTTTGTATGTTGTGGATTACCTTTAGCAAACGGCGATGGATGCCAGCTTGTTAAGGTATTAATACATCCACCTTTATCTACACCTGTTGTATCAAGTGAACGCCATGCACCTTGCGGTACAGCAATCACACCAGGTAATACACGATCTGTCACTTTAACGAGAATATTTAAACGACCACGTTCGTTATAAATTTCGGCAATATCACCAGATTTTAAGCCACGCTCTTGTGCATCAACAGGATTTAACCAAAATTGATGAGGAATTGCTTCTCGTAACATTGCAACATTAAAGTAAGTTGAATGAACGTGTCCTTTATCGTGGAAACCCGTCATTTGCAGAGGGAATTTCTCTTTTAATTTAACGTTTTCTACACCTTCATTATTCTTACAATATTCAGGAATAGCAGGAATACGATCGCCTTCTGGTAATATCCAACCATCGGTATCTTGCATCAGTTTTTCTGAGTAAATCTCAATTTTACCAGATGCAGTTTTAAGTGGATTTGCAGTAGGATTTTGACGGAATGCCTCTAATGCCACGTATTTATCGCGACTTGGCAATTTACGATCGACAATACCCATATCATTAGTTTCTGCGAAAGAAGGTAAAGCAGGATTATCTGCTTTGACTTTGTTATAGCAGAATTCTATCCATTCTTGGTAAGTACGACCTTCAGTAAATTTCTCTCTTACACCCATTTTTTCAGCGATATCCGCTAAAACATCATAATTAGGGCGATTTTCCCATAATGGTTCAATGGCATTTTGTAAGCGAACCATATAGTGATAAGCACCACTAGCGTAAGAGTTATTGATTAAATCGTTAGTTTCAACAGTTGTTACGTCAGGTAATAAAATATCCGCATATTTTGCTGATGGTGTCATGTGGTTATCCCACACTAAAATAAACTCACATTTAGATTCATCTTGCAGTAAATCATGCGTTTTATTTAAATCAGCATGCTGATTACCAATAACATTACTGGAATAGCACCATAAGAATTTAATGCTGGTATCCAATTTATCTTTATTACGTACACCCGCATTTTTGCTTGTAAGTTCTTCACCACGAGCAACAGCTTCAGACCACATAAAGGTTGGAATTAACGTTTTAACAGGATTAGGAATTGCAAAACTTGCAACAGGGTATTCAATACTGCCCCCCCAACAACCTGTATTTGTACCAGGACGACCGATATTACCTGACATCAACGGTAGCATCATGATAGAACGACAAGCTTGTTCTCCATTACTGGTACGTTGAATCCCCCAGCCTTGAGATATCCAAGCGGCTCTAGCATTGCCAATTTCACGTGCTAATTGAATAATACGAGCAACAGAGATGCCCGTCAGCTTACTTGCCCATTCTGGTGTTTTTGCAATACCATCAGGACCATTACCTAAAATATAATCTTTATAAGATCCATTTTCAGGTGCTGATTCAGGGAGTGTTTGTTTATCCCAACCTACGCAATATTCACGTAAGAAATCTTCATCAGTCAGACCTTCTTGGATCATGACATAACCTAATGCAGCAACTAATGCAGCATCAGTACCAGGATAAATAGGTATCCACTCTGCGCCTAATGTAGTCACACTGTCAGTGCGACGAGGGTCAATGATGATAACTTTACTTTTACTCTTATCAAGAGCATTAAGCGTTTCATAGAATTGACCACCACCAGACATACGAGTCTCAGCGAGGTTATGACCAAACATCACCACTAAGTCAGAATTTTCAATCTCTGTTAACAGTGATTCCAACATATCGCCATAAACATAAGGAACAATACCGGTTAATTGTGAATAAGAGTATGTTCCGTAATCGCTTAAGAAGCCACCAACGGTGCTTAATAAACGTTTGCAGGCAGTTCTACCATGTAAATTTGCGCCAGTTGAACCAGTGCCGTATTGGTAATAAATCGCTTCATTACCATAATTTTCGATAGTGTAATTTAGCTTTTCAGCAATGATAGACGTTGCTTCATCCCATGAGATACGCTCAAATTTACCTTCACCACGTTTACCAACACGTTTCATCGGGTATTTTAGACGATCGGGATTATACGTTTTCCAACGAACAGAACGACCACGTAAACATGGACGAATTTGATGTAAACCAAAAGTAGAGTCATCAAACATCGTTTCATTAGAAATACGACGAATAACGCCATCCTTTACATGAACTTTTAAAGGACAACGGCTACCACAGTTTACTAAACATGCACTGTATTTGATGGTTTCAGACGTCTCATCAGGACGGATTCCCTGGGGTGTTTGAGCATTAACAGCGAAAGGTAATGAAACCGATCCTGCTACAGCGGCTGCGCCAGAAAGAAGGGCAGCTGACTGAATGAACCCACGCCGGCTCATTTCAGTAATAGAAGCTTTATTTTTAATTTTTGACATTGACATTACCCTAACATTTTTTACAACAAGTAAAGTTGTATGACTATGTTAAGTTATAACCCTTATACCTATAATGATTTATATCAATTTAAAAAATGTTAATAAGGTTATCTAAAAAAATAATTATTAAACAACTGGTTACATTTATGGGTTAATACCACTTAAGTAGTAAAAAAATGTTAATCAAATAGAGTTTATCAATCAATCGAAATATAAAAAATTACACATCGATAATAAAGTTATTATGTAAAAAACAAGATTGTTAATAATGTAATAAAATAGAACTTGTTGAAATTAGTGAAATTAAATTAGAACAAACATTGAAAATAAGCTTACTTTTTCAGGTTGCCGTAAAAATTCGACAAAAAAATCAATATTTTTTCCTATTTAGCAACTAATCAATAATACTTAAGTACATGAATAACAAACCACACCCTACTTAATAACCGATAAGGACAGTTGAAATGAACAGTAGTCGTAGAAATTTTATACTAGGTTCTTCTGCTTTAGCCACAATGGCGATTACGCAAAAAGCAATAGCTTCTAGTGATCCTCTGATAGAGAGTGCAAAGAAAAAACTACGTTTATTAGTACTTAATCCGAATACTTCAAATAAATTTACTCAACTTATTGTTTCAGAAACGATTAAAGCCGCGGGTGATAATGTTGAAGTGGTTGGGTTAACCTCTGATTTTGGGCCTGACTATATCGGTAGTGAAGTCGCAATTGGTATCGCGATGCATTCACTCATTGATATGATGGCAAAACAAATTAAAAATGATGCTCAATTTGATGCGGCAATTATTGCAGGTTTTGGATGTGGTGAAGCCGCAATCTTGCAAGAAATGGTACCTTTCCCTGTCATTGGTCTTCTTGAAGCCTCTCTTTCTACTGCTTTATTATTTGGACGTAAATTTTCAATTTTATCTGGTGGTGAAAAGTGGAAGCCAATATTAGAAAAACAAGTTGAGAACTTTGGGTTAGCAAGCCGACTTGCTTCTGTGAGAACCGTTTCAATGACAGGAGCTGAAATTGTTGAAAATCCTGATAAAGCCTATGACATGATAGTCGAATTAAGCGAAACCTGTGCACAAAAAGATGGTGCTTCATGTGTTATTTTAGGAGGGGCTGCACTAGCCGGTTTCCCAGCGATTATTCATGATAGAGTCAGTGTGCCACTGATTGATAATCTAGCCGTGACGATTTCAACGGCACTTACGCTCGCAAAATATGTTCCTCAGCCTAATCGAAGTCACCAAACGCCATCACCTTCTATGGGAAGTAAAAATTTATCGCCAGAACTTGCAGATTTTTTAGCGAACAAGCCATAAGTTAATAAAAATAAAAAGGCGGGAAATCCCCGCCTTAGTGTAATAATAAGAACAAAAGCTTATCTTCTTTCTTATTGATAATGAGTAAACTAATGTACGCTATTTTCGACAGGCAATTTAATTGACCTTACATCATTTCCTGTTGGTGATTGATGCACTCTTAAGCCAAATTGTGGCAAGATCGCAAAAATATGATCAAAAATATCTGATTGAATGGCTTCATATTGAACCCATGCTGTCGTATTTGAAAACGCGTAGATTTCAATTGGCAATCCATCATTTGTTGGTGCTAATTGTCTTACCATAATTGTCATTTGCTTATGGATATTTGGATGATTTTTCAAATAGGCCTCGACATAAGCCCGAAATGTTCCCACATTTGTCATGCCTCGTTGATTTAATGGTACTTTACTATCTTCACTTAATTCTGCATTAAAATGTTTAATTTCATCGGCTTTATTCTTAATATAAGGCTCTAATAGCTGAGCTTTTTCTAAATCTTCTTGTTGTTGTTGACTTAAAAAATGAATACTTGTGATATCCACAGAGAGGCTACGCTTAATTCGTCGCCCACCTGAATTCGTCATTTCTTGCCAGTTTTTAAAAGAATCAGAAATAAGTGCATAGGTAGGGATAGTAGTAACTGTATTATCCCAGTTACGTACTTTAACGGTTGTTAAGCTAATATCAATAACTGCACCGTCAGCACCATATTTAGGCATTTCTAACCAATCGCCTAAAGTTATCATGTTATTTGCAGATAACTGAATACCGGCAACAAGCCCCATTATTGGATCTTTAAAGACCAACATTAATACGGCTGTCATGGCACCTAAACCACTAAGTAAAATTAGCGGTGATTTACCGATTAGCAGCGAAATAATCATTATCCCTATAAGGACAGATGCTGCTAGTTTTAAACTTTGAAAAATTCCCTTTAATGGAAGACGGCCTAAAGAAGAAGAGCTTCTCATTCCTTGTAAACAGAGATCCATTACAGAGAAAATCATTAATAGACCAAAAATCAAGCACCATGCTTGTGCTGAGGTTGTTAATATTTCTTGGATTTTTCCAGGCCCCATCCATAACAATGCCTGAATATTAACAACAATACCTTGAATTAAAAAAGCAAAACGACTGAGTAATTTTTTTATTTCAAAGGATATTTGCCATTTTTTATCAAACTTACTAAAAAGTTTAGCCATTTTAGGAAGCACTAATTTGTGCAAAATAAAATGAAGAACAACAGCGACAATAACGATAATGAGTAGAACGAGCAAAAGGGATGTAATTTGAGCGTATTCTTCAGTGAATTGACGAATCCATGTTAGCAGTTGCTGCTGCATAATTAATCCTCATAGTAAAGGTGTATTTAATTTCAAAGGTATAGGGTATCAAGTTTAGTCTAACTAAGTGAAATTTATGTTACAAAAAATGCGTGCGGGATAAATTAGGGAGTAATTAAGATATTAATAAAGAAGAGAATAAACAGAAAAAGCCAGAAATAGCAAATTTTTATGAAAAAACTATTTTTGGCTTTGTTTCACGTTTGTTTGTAATTCAATAAATTACAGTAAACGTGATGAAGATAAATGCACAACAACCTGATGTAACTGAGCAATAAAAGAAGTCATTGATTTCATGTTAATTGTCCTGTTGATAAAATGTGATGTGTATCACAAATATTTTCTAGAATTGATTTTAATCATTTTTTGAAAACAGTCAATTAGTTTATGCAAATATTTTTTAATATTTAAATTATTTTTTATTTAAAAGGTATTTTTAGCATTATCCTATTCTTCAAACCTTCCTTTTTTATTTTCATCTACTTGTTTTTTAAATAATT